>NZ_JAUCFJ010000002.1:3355862-3660941 GCF_030348505.1 Lysinibacillus sp. G4S2
TTTAAAACCTTGTCAGAAGAAGAAACAGTGTACTTTCCACGCTCTCTCAAGTATTTGATGTATTGTCGAACATGAGATGATTTCACTTTCCCTGCATCCTCAATTTTGAACTCTTGCACCATGTAATTTCTGAATAGCGTTAATGTCTGTTCATAACTTTTCATGGTTTTTGGTGAAAGATGTTTAGCGTCACAATGCAACATAAAGGAATCCAACTGTAAATCAAACTCTGTGACAGACCTACCTTTTTTACGCAAAAAAAACACACCTCCATCATTTGAATTTTTGTAAACTCAATAAATGAATGTGCGTTAACATTTACCCGCCTATATTTAGTTATTTAAAGGTTCAAAAAGTGATTCATTGGTAAATAAATCTATAAATATATCAACTATAAGTCCTGTAATCCCTTGTGGCTCTAACGTTTAACTAGCCATCATGTCGATGCGAATCTTGTCCGCAATCATGGCGATAAATTCACTATTTGTCGGCTTCGACTTTAAATGATGTACTGTATAACCAAACATCGACGAAATCGATTCATAATTGCCACGATTCCATGCGACCTCAATGGCATGACGAATCGCGCGTTCAACTCGTGATGGAGTTGTATTGAATTTTTTAGCGATTTCTGGATATAAAATTTTCGTCACAGAGCCTAATAACTCGATATCTTCGAAGACCATCTGAATAGCCTCTCTTAGATAAGAGTATCCTTTAATATGTGCAGGAACGCCGATTTCCTTAATAATGGCTGTGATCGTACTATCTAATTGATGTTGATTTAATTTTTGAGGTGCTGCCGGTTGTAAAACACTTGTCTTTTTAGGCAGTGTTGCCTTCTGTCCTGCGCAGTTTAAAATCTTTTGAACCAATTGATCAAATTCAAATGGCTTAAGCATAAAATAGGACGCACCTAAATCTACTGCCTGTTTCATGACGTCTTCTTGACCAAAAGCAGTTAACATTATCACTTGAATGGATGACATTTGCTCATTTTGATACATCGACTCTAAAACAGCTAACCCATCAAGATGCGGCATAATTATATCTAGAAGTAAAATATCTGGCGTAAATTCCTCCAGCATTTGTAAACAAACTTTCCCATTTGAAGCAGTTGCAATTATTTCAATTTCAGGATGCCCTTGAAAATACTGCTCCATCGTTTTTAATAGCTCACGATTATCATCAGCAATCGCTACTTTTACCTTTGTCATTTCAATTCCTCCTTCTGAACTATGCTTTGAATCCCCAAAGCGTTACACTACCCCTTATGCGTTTTTTAGCACACTGTGGAATTTTCGACATTTTTGTTTCAAAAACCTTTTCTATTTCCAAAAATGAGTATGTAGTCCGATACTTTCTTTTTTTATCGACAATTTATGATAAATTACCAGCAGATTATCAAAATGCTTATACTAATTATTTTAGTGAAAAAATTGAGATATAACTACAGTTTTCTTAAAGAATCGCTAATCCCTTCATAAATAAACGAAATACTTGGAGAAAGAGCAAGATAATCTATTTTCTCACCACCTTCAGAGATGGGCTTCTGCTGAGGCTGACGCTCCAAAAACCGTTTGAGGATAAATAGCACTTCCATGAAAGAATGGAGCCACCATAAGGTAGCTCCATTCTTTCATGATGATGATTTTTTTAACATTTCCGCTACTGTTATGGCTGCTCCTTTTTTAGGCTCCTCCACAAACATATGTGTAACTGCACCTACAAAACGACCGTCTTGAATGATAGGACTGCCACTCATTCCCTGCAAAATACCACCTGTTTTTTTAATGAGCTTTTCGTCAGATACTATGAATTCAAGGCGTTCATTTTCGACCTTTGTAATTTCAATCGAAAAAGTTTCCACCTTGCTGCCCTCTATCGCAGTGTAGATTTCAGCTTTTCCTGTTTTTATATCCTTTTCATGCATAATTTCAATTGCTTTAGGTAATCTTTGTTGATAACCCTCTTCCCAACGACCGAAAATTCCATAAACTGTATTTTTATCTATACTCCCTAATCGTTCCTGATGTTTTTCAATGGAGGATATTTTATAGCCCGGTTGGCCAGGTATGCTTTTACGAATTTGTTGAATCGAAGCTAGAAAAATGGAGCCAGCATGGAAAACAGGGGCTTCTTGTAAGGTAGAATCAACGATTTGATGGCCTAATGCACCGTAATTTTTTGTCTCTGGATCAATGTATGTCAATGTTCCTACTCCATCTGTTTCATCTTTTAAAAATGAAATAACATGTTCAGCTTCTTGCTCCTGTAACTCCAGCGTTATTTCTTTTCCTTCACTTTTTATCGTCCATTTCTGTTGTTCCTGCTTAGCAATAGCTTTTTTGGCATCCGCAAGCGTTTTTACAGAAATATCATTTATTTTTTCAATAACAGCGCCTCCTTTCATCCATTGATTGGAAGCTAATAGCACATCATGCGCTACGAAAACATGTGATAACTGAAGTTGAATTCCTATTGCTTCGCCCATCGGAATAAGCTTTTTTGCGGCAAAAGCCTTTACGGGCATAAACAATAAAACGATGAGCATAGGCAAAATGACAAATTGACGCCAACGACGATACATACGACACCTCCTTTTTATTTTTGTCTTTTTACTATGTGTTGTTGTGGCATTCTTATAAGCGGTAAATATTTGTGCAAAAAGAAAAAAACCAAAAACAACGGAGCTGTTTCTGGTTTTCATCGCTATCTCATTTGTTTTTTTCGTTCATTCGCCATTTTTAAGAGCTCTGTAGCATGCTGCAATGTTAAATCTGTAATTTCTGCTCCTGACATCATGCGACTCACTTCTTCAATACGAGCATTTGTATCAATTTCCAGCAATGACGTAAATGTTCGATCATGCTCGACTTCTTTTTTAATAAAATAATGATGATCGGCCATTGCAGCCACTTGTGGTAAATGCGAAATACACAAAACTTGAGAGTTAATGGATATAGCTGCAATTTTTTCTGCGATTGCTTGCGCTACACGACCGCTTACACCTGTATCCACCTCATCAAAAATAATAGATGTTATGCCATTAGAGGAAGAGAAAATTGTCTTTAGTGCAAGCATCATACGCGATAATTCTCCACCAGAGGCAATTTTCGGTAAAGATTTTGGTGGCTCCCCTACATTCGTAGAAATATAGAAAATTACTTGGTCTTTACCATTCGCATCAAAATAAGGCAATTCATCAAAATTAACAATAAATTTTGCTTTTTCCATATGTAATTCACGTAGTTCAGCCATAATAGCCTCACTTAAATTATGTGCAGCAGCTTTTCGTACAGTCGAAAGTTCTGCAGCAAGCTCATTTAGTACAGCTTCCATTTTCAGTACTTTTTGCTCTTTTACTTGCAAAATTTCATCGCGATTTAAGAGCTCATTTAGCTCTGTTTTAATTTTATCGTAATACGCTAATATCTCTTCGATTGTTGAGCCATATTTGCGCTTCAAATTTTGTAATAAGGCTAAACGTTGCTCCACCTCATTTAAACGAGCAGGATCAAATTCTAATTCGTCTAACACATTTTTGATCTGGTAAGCTGCATCCTGTAACGCATAAAATGCAGTGGTGACAGATTCTGAAGCCTCTTTAAATTGCTCGTCAACGGTCGCAGCATCCTCTAAGGCACCCATTGCATTGCCAATCCAGTCAAGGCCTTTTGATTCACCTTGAATAGCTTCATATGCTGCACTGGAACGTTCGAAAATCTTATTAAAATTCATAAGACGGCGACGTTCATCAAGAAGCTCATCTTCCTCGCCAAGCTTTAATTTGGCATCTTCTAGCTCTTTCATTTGGAATTGGTACAAATCAATACGCTGCGCCATTAACTGTTCATCAATCGAAATCGAAGCTAATTCTTTTTTAAGCGAACGATATTCATCATACTGGGAACTGTACAAATCTTGAATTGATGTAAGTTGTTCCTCAGCAAAGTGGTCAAGCAGATGGATATGCTGTTTCTCATCCATAAGTTCTTGATTTTCATGCTGTCCATGAATATCAATGAGGCTTGCCCCAATATCACGAAGTACAGACAATGGCACAAGTTTACCGTTTACTCGACAAATACTTTTTCCAGAATCATTTAAATCACGACGTAAAATAATGGTATCTTCTTCAATTTCAATGCCTGCCTCTTCAAGTTTCTTATGAACAGGATGCCCAGAACTTGAAATTTGAAATAAACCACCTAATTCAGCCTTTTTAGCTCCATGACGAATAAATTCAGAATTCCCTCGGCCGCCAGCAAGTAAATGCACTGCATCAATAATAATTGATTTTCCTGCACCTGTTTCACCTGTTAAAACAGTTAAACCACCTGAAAAGCTAACTGTCAAATCCTCAATGATGGCAAAGTTTCGAATACTAAGCTCTCTTAACACAAAATGTCACCTCTGTATCAAATTACATTGCTATTTTATAGCATTTCTAATAAGCGATTTTTTGTATTTTCACGCTCATTTTCGTCTCGACAAATAATTAAAATTGTATCGTCTCCAGAAATAGTTCCTAATATTTCAGGCCAATCTAAATGGTCAAGCAGTGATGCAATAGCATTGGCATTACCAGGAAGAGCCTTCATTACTAAAAAGTGAGATGCACCATCAATGCTGACAAAAGCATCAGCCAACGCACGATGTAATTTTTGTACAGGATTGAAACGTTGATCTGCCGGTAAACTATATTTATAGCGTCCATCTTGTAATGGCACTTTCACAAGATGAAGTTCTTTTATATCTCGCGATACTGTTGCTTGTGTCACATTATAGCCTGCATCTTTTAAAAAATCGACTAAATCATCTTGTGTTTCAATTTCATGATTGGCAATAATATCCCGAATTCGTATATGTCTTTGTCCTTTATTCATGTTGGTCACCTCTTATAAATAGTTAGTTATTTGTATATTTACACTACCATTTTAAACAGAAAAGCACAAGAAAAAACACGGCTCTGTAGACGAGCACGTGTTATTTTAGTGCACTATGCGCTTCTTCAACGAGTGCATTAAAAGCTGTATATGCAGGAATTTCTTCATGATCAAGAGGATTCACTAAATGGAATAAAAATTCAATATTCCCCTCGCCTCCTGTAATTGGAGAAAACGAAGCATCCTTCACGACAAAGCCAACCCCTGTCGCCATTGCAGCTGTCTTTTCTAAAACTTCTAAATGTACTTTTTTATCGCGAACAATGCCTTTTTTACCGACATTCTCTTTCCCAGCTTCAAACTGAGGCTTCACTAGTGCCATTACATTGCCACCTGGCATTAACAGTGTTTTTAAGACAGGTAAAATAAGCGATAATGAAATAAAGCTGACATCAATTGTTGCAAAGTCTGGTAAGCCCTCTGTTAAATCTGCCGCTACTGTATAACGGAAATTTGTTTTTTCCATGACAGTTACACGATCATCAGAGCGAATTTTCCAAGCTAGTTGGTTGGAGCCAACATCTAATGCATAGCAATGTCTTGCGCCATGCTGTAAGGCGCAGTCTGTAAAACCGCCTGTAGAGGAGCCGATATCAAGCATCAGCTTCCCTTCTACAGACATATCAAAAATTTGTAGTGCTTTTTCTAGCTTTAAGCCACCACGACTAACATATTTTATATCAGAGCCTTTTACTTGCAGTGGTGCATCTATTGCTATTTTCTCCCCCGCCTTATCGATGCGAGTTTCATTAGAAAATACAAGCCCTGCCATAATAGAGCGCTTTGCTTTTTCACGCGTTTCACATAGCCCACGCTCTACAAGTAAAATGTCTACACGTTCTTTTGGATGTTTTGTCATTATTTATTCAAACCTACTTGCTGTTTTTGTTGAAGTAACACATGCATACGTGCCACTGTATCCTCAGCCGTCATATGAATTTCAGCGAGTAGCTGATCTACATTTCCATGCTCGATAAATTGATCTGGGATACCCATACGATCAATCAGTGCACTTAAATAGCCATGATCATGCGCAAACTCTAATACCCCGCTACCAAAGCCACCTTGAAGAACTGCCTCTTCAATCGTCAATATTGGTTTACGGCTTGATAATATACGGTGAAGCATATCCTCATCCATTGGTTTAATGAAACGAGCATTGACTACTTCTATCTCTACGCCTTGCTGTGCTAGAGTGTTAGCTGCTTCCATTGCCATTGGAATCGTTGTACCAAAAGTTAAAATCGTTGCATCCTTACCTTCACGTAACACTTCCCAGCTACCAATCGGTAAAGTTTTTAGCTCAGCATCTAATGGAACGCCTAACCCATTACCTCGTGGATAACGCAACGCAATTGGACCGCCATCATATTCAATAGCTGTTTTTACCATATGCTGACCTTCATTTTCATCCTTTGGCATCATAATTGTCATATTTGGCATATGACGAAGGAAAGCAATATCAAATACACCTTGATGTGTTTCTCCGTCTGCGCCAACTAAGCCGGCACGGTCAATCCCAATAAAAACATTCAGATTTGGACGCGCGATATCATGTAGTACTTGGTCATAAGCACGTTGTAGGAACGTTGAATAAATGGCTAAAAATGGCTTCATTTTTTGTGTTGCTAGACCTGCCGCCATCGTTGCTGCATGTTGTTCAGCAATCCCTACATCAAAGAAACGTTCTGGGAAATCCTTTTGAATTCCTTGTAATTTCGAGCCCACTGGCATTGCAGGAGTTATTGTGACTACTCGTTTATCCTCATGGGCCATTTTGCGGACAGTCTCAGCAATCAAACTACTCCATGCTGGACCTTTCACCTCTGACTTTACAAAGGCACCGTTTTCAATTTTATAAGGGCCAGTCCCATGCCAATTACCAATTGTATCATCTTCAGCAGGTTTGTAACCTTTGCCTTTTTTCGTAATAACATGAACGAGCACTGGTCCTTTTACTTTTTTAGCTTGTAATAATGAAGCCTCAAGAGCATCGAAATCATGTCCGTCAATCGGTCCTAGATATTTAAAGCCTAGCTCCTCAAAGAACACACCTGATACTACTAAATATTTTAAGCTGTCTTTTAAGCGCTCAGCAGTTGAAGCAAGCTTACCGCCTAGCAAAGGAATCTTATTAATAAGGGATTCCAGTTCTTCTTTTGCTTTTGAATATTCCTTGGCTGTACGAAGACGTCCTAGTACACTGTGTAACGCTCCGACGTTTGGAGCGATTGACATTTCATTATCATTTAAAATGACAATCATATTTGTTTTGGCATGGCCAATATGATTTAATGCCTCAAGTGCCATACCGCCAGTTAACGCCCCATCTCCAATAATTGGTATCACGAAATTCTTTTCATTTTTAATATCACGTGCTGCAGCCATACCCATGGCTCCTGACAAAGATGTCGAGCTATGACCTGTTTCCCACTCATCATGTTCACTCTCCACAAGCTTTGGAAAACCACAAAGCCCATTAAACTGACGTAATGTGTCAAATTGACTCGCACGACCTGTCAAAATTTTATGCACGTAAGCTTGGTGGCCAACATCCCATAAAAACTTATCTTTAGGACTGTCAAACATTTTATGAAGCATAATCGTTAGCTCCACAACACCTAGGTTCGGCCCGATATGACCACCTGTGACAGAACATTGTTCGATTAAGAAGGTACGAATGTCTTGTGCAAGTTGCTCAAGCCCCTTCTTATCTAAGTTTTTTAAAAAGGCTGGACTAGATATTTTATTTAAATCCACCTTTCTCACACACCTTTTCAATAAATTATTCACCGTAATTGTGTTTCCACCATTATAACAGTGTTATCAATATGCTAAAAGTACGAACACTTTACTGTTTGCACATCGGCAAACGCCCTCACCTATTCTAGCATATTCTTTACCTTTAACGCCTTGATTTTCTCTTAGTTTCTACGATGAACAATATAGGTAGCAAACTCACGTAATAAGCTGACATCTACTGGCAATTTCTCTAGTGCGTTAATGGCATGCTGATAATGCTCAGCAAGCTTTTCTTTTGCCCCATCTAAAGATAACAGGGCTGGGTATGTACTTTTATCACTTGCTACATCCTTACCTGCCGTTTTACCTAGTTCTTCTGTAGTTCCCTCAATATCTAAAATATCGTCTTGAATTTGGAAGGCAAGACCGATATGATGCGCATATTCCGTTAAAATTGTGCGCTCTTCTTGATTTACATCAGCTAATACAGCTCCAGCTTCAATACTAAATCTTAATAAAGCGCCCGTTTTATTGACATGGACATGCTCAAGCTCAGGCAAGTTTAGCTGACGCTTTTCACCTTCCATATCGAGTACTTGACCACCAACCATACCTTCTGCACCGGCTGCTTCGCTTAAAAGGTTGACAAGCTCAATACGTTTCTCAGCTGACAGATCCATGCGTGCTAAAATGCCAAACGCAAGTGTATTCAATGCATCACCTGCAAGTGTCGCTAATGCTTCGCCATATACTTTATGATTTGTCGGCTTACCTCTACGGAAATCATCATTATCCATGCTTGGTAGATCATCATGGATTAACGAATACGTATGAATCATTTCAATGACTGATCCTACCGTTAACCCTTCCTTCAAATTTTGCTTATATGGCTCAAGTACGGCCAATACGAAAAGAGGACGAATACGTTTTCCTCCAGCTTTTAATGAATACAGCATCGACTCTTTTAAATCAGCTGGTGCATCAATTTTTTCAACAAGTGCAAACATTTCAGCTTCAACTTGTGGTATGTTGCTTTCAATAAAATGTTTTAATTGCTCGTTCATTTCTTAGTTCTCTCCCTTTAGTGGATCAAATGCTGTCGTCTCACCTGTCTCTTGGACAATAGAAATTAACTGCTCCTCAGCATGCTGTAGCTTGCTATGGCAAAATTGTGATAGCTCCATTCCTTTTTTATATAAATCAATCGCATTTTCCAATGGCACATCACCTTGCTCTAACTGGCGGACAATTTCCTCAAGTGCCGTCATGGCTTCTGCGAATGTTTGTTGTTTCTCTGCCACAATTATTCCCCCTCATTATTTGGCAAAATCTTTACCACATCAGCAATAACCTTTCCATCATGGAAGGAAAGTGTTAATTGATCATCCGGCTTTACATCAGCGGATGATTTTAACATTTGATGATCTTTATAAGCTACCGTAAAGCCCCTTGTTAAAATGGCAAGTGGATTCAATGCTTCTAAAGTTCTGACAGTTGCTTCAAATTGTTGTTTTTGTTTCGTCACATAATGTGTTGAAGCACGTGTTAATTGTTGGATGCGTGTTTCTAGCTCCCGTTGATAGAAAGTTAGTGCCTTTTTCGGTGAATGTTGCTCCACCGCACTATGTAATTGTTGGAGCTTTGCGGTTTTCTTCATCAAATCGACCTGCATCGCTTTTTGTAATCCCGACTCAAGCTGTGCTAGCTTTTCCGTAAATGGACGATATAGACGTTCTGGCATCGACAACGGATAAGACTGTTGGAGTTTATTTAGACGCTGCCGTTCTGATATAAGTTGCGCCCTAACTATTTGATGGAGCTGCGATTTTTGTGTCAGTACACGCTGAAATAAATCCTGTTGATCAGGTACAGCCATTTCAGCTGCTGCCGTTGGTGTCGGCGCGCGTAAATCAGCTACATAGTCCGCTATAGTCGTATCGGTTTCATGCCCCACTGCACTAATAATGGGGATGCGACTTCCAAAAATCGCTCGTGCGACCATTTCCTCGTTAAAAGCCCATAAATCTTCTATCGATCCACCGCCTCGTCCAACGATCAGAACATCACAATTAGCATCAATATTTGCTCGTTCAATATTGTGAACGATATTTGGCGCAGCTTGTGCTCCCTGTACAAGTGTTGGATAAATGAATACTTCAGCTAGTGGATATCGACGCTTTAACGTTGTACAAATATCTCGAATGGCTGCTCCTGTTGTTGATGTTAACACGCCAATTTTTTCAGGAAACCTAGGAATCGGTTGTTTCCATTCTGGTTTAAAAAGCCCTTCTTTTTGTAACTGCTCTTTCAGCTGGTTAAAGGCAACGAACAAGCTACCAATTCCATCTGGTTGCATTTCCTGTACATATAACTGATATGTACCATAGCCTTCGTAAACGTTTACATCTCCACGGATAAAAACTTGCATACCTTCCTTCGGTTCAAACGCTAATTTCGTAGCTGCCGTTTTAAACATTGTAGCCGCAATTCGCGCTCCATCATCCTTTAAAGTAAAGTAGATATGCCCTGATTGATGAATCTTGACATTCGAAAGTTCTCCCTTTACGTAGACTTCACGTAAATGCGGATCAGCATCAAATTTTCGTTTAATATATTTCGTTAATGCTTTTACAGTTAAATAAGAAGCAGATGACATTTTTACGGCTCCTTTACTAAAATCAAGTTTTTCACAAAACTACAACTATCATAACATTTTTTATTGCGCCTGACGTGCCAAAATGCAGTTTCGCTAGAAAAAACGACTGTCTTTCATCCTATTGAAAACATTACTATAACATATCTATTGAATCGTGACCCGATTAAAACTTCTTTCAGTGGATATGACTGCTTATGGAAATGTGTTAAATTTACAAATTTTAGTGTTTTGTTGAAATATAGAAAGAATTTAAGGTGTCCTATTAAATAAAGTATGGTTCTTTGACAAAATGAGGGGTTGATTTCCGTTACGACTGGATGCAGCTGAAAGTACCTCCGAAATGATGGATTGACTTCAGGGCGATTGATTGTTCTGTCAAAGTGACGGATTGAAACGACAGAACGACGGATTGTTCTGCATGAGCGACGGATTGGACCTCCAAAATGACGGATTGACTTCAGAGCGATGGATTGTTCTGTCAAAGTGACGGATTGAAACGACAGGACGACGGATTGTTCTGCCTGAGCGACGGATTGTACCGCCGAAATGACGGATTGACTTCAGGACGACGGATAGATCTATCAAAGTGACGGATTGAATCGACAGAACGACGGATGGATCTGCCTGAACGACGGATTGTACCTCCGAAATGACGGATTGACTTCAGGGCGACGGATTCATCTTTCAAAGTGACGGATAGGACCGACAGATCGACGGATTGTTCTGCCTGAACGACGGAATTGTACCTCCAAAATGACGGATTGACGTCAGGGCGACGGATTCATCTTTCAAAGTGACGGATAGGACCGACAGATCGACGGATTGTTCTGCCTGGGCGACGGATTGAACCGTGATCTACCTGAGCAATGGATAAACGTCGAAGCGATCGAAAGAGCAGCAATATGTATTTTCTGTGTGAAAGTGAATGCAACACAATAGAATATCTAAAACGAACAGATATTATTTAGTGGAAATTATGCAAAAAAACCATCTCAATAAAAATTGAGATGGCTTTTAGCAAACTAAAGAGTCTTTCAAATTATAGCTTAACTTTACTCGCAAGCTTTTTTTCTGCTGCTTGAACTGTGTTGAATAGTAACATTGTAATTGTCATTGGTCCCACTCCGCCTGGTACAGGTGTAATATGAGACGCAATTCCATCAACCTCACTAAAGTTTACGTCACCGCAAAGCTTGTTGTTTTCGTCGCGATTCATGCCGACATCTATAACAACTGCGCCTTCTTTAACATGCTCTTTCGTAATTAATTTTGCACGTCCAACGGCTGCAATTAATATATCTGCTTGTTTTGTGAATGATGGTAAATCAGGTGTTTTTGAATGCGTATATGTAACAGTTGCATCCTTTTGTAGTAAAAGTTGTCCCATTGGTTTCCCAACGATATGACTACGTCCCACGATAACCGCATGCTTTCCAGCGATGTCAATTCCTGAATACTCAAGAAGCTTCATTACGCCAAATGGTGTACACGGTAAAAAAGTTTCTTGGCCAAGCATCATTTTCCCAACACTTACTGGTGAGAAGCCATCTACGTCTTTTTCAACGGCGATAGTGGCAATAACAGTATCCTCATTAATATGTTTTGGGAGTGGTAATTGTACTAAAATACCATGAATATCTTCACGATTATTTAATAATTCAATTTGTGTTAATAATTCTTCCTGTGTAGTTTCTTCTGGTAGTTTAATTAGCTCTGAAAACATACCAATTGCTTCACAAGATTTTTGCTTATTTCTCACATATGTAGCTGAGGCTTGGTTGTCTCCTACTAAAACAACCGCTAAGCCCGGTGTTAAGCCCTGCTCTTTTAAGCGAGTTACTCGCTCTGCTACGGAATTACGAATTTCTTGACCAATTTCTTTACCATTAATAATTGCACTTGACATAAACCTTAGTTACTCCTTCCAATTCAACACATTTTATTGTTCTGTAAATTTAGAAAGTACGCCATTAACAAATTTTGACGAACCATCGTCTCCAAATGTTTTGCATAACTCGATTGCTTCATTAAGTACTACTCTTTTTGGTGTTTCTGGCATGTATAAAAGCTCGTATACAGCTAGACGTAAAACCGTTCTTTCAATTTTGGGTAAACGGGCAAGTGACCACTTTTCAAGATGCTGCTCTAAAGTAGCATCGATTTCCTCCAAATGTTCAGCTGTTCCAGTAACAATCTTTTCGTAGAAGACATTTGTCGGTTGACCTTTAATATGCCCCATTGCTTCTTCGATTGTTAGATCGGTATTGTCTAGCTGAAACAAAACTTGCAACGCTTTTTCGCGTGCTTCATGTCGTTTCATGTAAAGCTCTCCTTCTTAAGTGGCATTAAGGTTTATAATAGCATAAATTCGTACGAGAAACACGAATTCAAGCAAGTTTTCAATAATCTGAAACCTTTTTCAAGCAACTTTCTGCTTATTTTAACACCCAACAATCAACTTTATTAGTTTTAATGTTGAAAATGATCATCCACCAATATTTTTTAAATACCAAAAATGTTATAATGAAGGAAAATCCGCCAGAGGATTTAGGCCAACAAAGTTTTTTGTGCGAATGCGTAGTGCAAATGTAGCGATAGCAACAACAACACGATATTGGTGTCACTTAGGCGTTTCCACAGGATGTGAAGTTCTTAGCCTGCGTTCCTTTTTTCAGCGCATGTTAAGATACTCACTGAAAAGTAACTTAAACCCGCATTCATCTTACCACCTATTGAGGTAGGAGAATTCTATAGCTGACGCTTCACTTTCGCTACAAAAACTATTTGCTGAAATAAATTTAATATTATCTTCTGAGGTGTTCATCATGCATTATGAAGTTAAATGTACAAGCTGTAAAAAAGCATTTAAGTTATCTGAAGGCGTGGGGCAATACAAGCAATTGAAAGAGCGTAAATCCCGCTTATTTTATTGCGAGGATTGTAAACATAAAATTCGCTTTGATGCCATACGAAATTTCTTTAGCAATTACTAGTGGAGGCAATTCATGAAAGAACATTATTATACAATTGGTGAGGTCGCCAAGCTATCTAACTTGTCCGTACAGACATTGCGCTACTATGATCAAATTGATTTATTTAAGCCAGCCTATATAGATACCTTTACAAATTATCGTTATTATCAAGATAATCAGATTTTCTACTTAGATATTATTAAATCTCTCAAGTATATTGGTATTTCCCTTGAAGATATTAATAAAGCACTTGAATTAACTTCAGAGGAATTGCTAGTTTTTTTAGAACAACAGGAGCAACGTATAGAGGAAAAAATTTCACGTTTAAACGAAGTAAAATATACGTTGCTAAAAACAAAAAAACAAATACAAGAACAGATTGATATCCCTCTTTTTGGAGAGGTTTATGTTCAAGTTGAAGAAGATATGTCGATTTTAAAAGTGACTACTACTGAACTTACACCTATTTCTAACGCGAATACTTACTATGCTACA
The DNA here is from genome assembly GCF_030348505.1 of Lysinibacillus sp. G4S2. Classification (NCBI taxonomy): domain Bacteria; kingdom Bacillati; phylum Bacillota; class Bacilli; order Caryophanales; family Bacillaceae; genus Lysinibacillus; species Lysinibacillus sp. G4S2. Next base: position 3,369,677 of record NZ_JAUCFJ010000002.1, read on the forward strand.
CTTATAAAAATCATTGAAAACGAAGGAAGTGTCTTAAATAGTCGTTACGGTTGTATTTATCCATTAGCTCCATATTCGAATGTTAATGAAATTATTTATGATGCTATCTTTACACCGCTATTAACTGAGCGTACATTTTCTCAGCTTTCTCCAAATGTTAAGCAAACGATTAAACCAGCAGGCAAATATGTATGTATTGCCTTTATCTATGATCCTGATACATATTTTTCATTTTATGAAAAACTAAGAAAATACGTAGAGGCACAACAAGAAACCTTTGAATCAAAAGTATATGAACTCTACATGCCAGCGACATTAACTTCTGAGCATGAAAAGAAATTTATTGTTGAATTAAAAGTTAGACAAAAAACACTTTAATTTAACCGTGCTCTCGCATAAAATTAAATGTATAACCGTTCATCAATACTTCCACACTTATAAAAACGAAAAAAATTAAAACAAATCTTTTGACCCTATAGTTACTATAGGGTTTATTGTATTACGTGGAAATATTCTAGTAGATTTAGATCTCATGTATCGTGAAAGTTTGAAGGAGAAATGTATGAATAAGAAACAAAATTTAACCTTAGCTATTTTATTATCTAATCTATTCATTGCTTTTTTAGGTATTGGATTAGTGATTCCTGTGTTACCAACTATTATGAATGAGCTAAATATTTCAGGCTCTGTTGTTGGTTATATGGTTGCGGCTTTTGCCATTACTCAACTTATCGTATCTCCAATAGCAGGTAAGCTCGTAGATAAAATCGGCCGCAAAATTATGATTGTTGCTGGTCTTTTTATTTTTGGCCTATCAGAATTGTTATTTGGATTTGGTAACTCAGTTGAAATACTATTTATTTCACGCATGCTAGGTGGTGTGAGTGCTGCCTTTATCATGCCAGCAGTAACTGCATATATTGCTGATATTACTACTTTGTCACAACGTCCAAAAGCGCTAGGCTATATGAGTGCAGCGATTAGTACTGGTTTTATTATCGGACCTGGAATCGGTGGATTTTTAGCAGAATTCGGAACACGCATACCATTTTACTCTGCTGGTATACTTGGATTTTTTGCAGCTATCTTTTCAATTGTATTGTTAAAAGAACCTACACGTGCTTCAGATGATGAAGAGTCTGCACCATCCATGTTAGGCAGTATGAAGCGTATTTTTAGCCCGTTATACCTTATTCCATTCGTGCTTATTTTCGTACTGTCATTTGGTTTAGCTGCATTTGAATCGTTATTTAGTCTATTTGTAGATCATAAATTTGCCTTTACGCCTTCAGATATCGCGATTATTATTACCGGAAGTGGGATTGTCGGGGCACTTGCTCAGCTATTGCTATTCGATGGGCTTATTAAGAAAATGGGCGAGATTAACCTTATCCGTTATTCTCTCGTCCTATCTGCTGTTTTAACCTTTGCTATGACATTTGTTAGCCATTATTTCGCGATTTTATTTGTCACATTCTTTATTTTCGTCGGCTTCGATTTAATACGTCCAGCCGTTACCTCTTATTTATCAAAAATCGCTGGTAATGAACAAGGATTCGTTGGTGGCATGAACTCCATGTTTACCAGTCTTGGTAATATATTTGGACCTATTTTAGGTGGGATATTGTTCGATATTAATTTGAACTATCCATACTATTTTGCGACAATTGTTTTAACACTTGGCGTTATCCTTGCTTTGTTCTGGAGAAAGCCAAAGCATATTGAACTATAAAAAAGTAGCGATACACATCACTGCTGATAAATTTCCGTAAAAAAAGAGGAGTTGCTTGCTATGGTGAATCTATATCACCCTAGCGGCAACCCCTCTTTTTTATTCTTGTACTGCTACCTCATCTTTTTCAAAGTGAATACCTGTAATGTGTACATTCACTTCAGCTGTTTCAAGTGCTGTCATATTAAAAATCGCTTGGCGAATTTGAGTTTGTACTTCCTTCGCCACTTTTGGGATAGCAAAGCCATATTTCACAGAGCAAAATACATCAATGGCAATCTCACCAGTTTCAGTGACACCTGATTTAATGCCTTTATTGTGTACTTTTTTACCAAAGCGTTCTACTACGCCCGTTGCAATATTACCACGAGTTGCAGCAATCCCTTCCACTTCGTTCACTGCGATTCCAGCAACAACTTCAATTACTTCTGCTGCTACTTCAATTTTCCCAAGTTCTTCTTTTCCAGAAGGTGTTGGTTGTACGAAAGATTGTCCTACTTTCTCTGCCATACAAATATCATCCTTTCCCTTACACATCACAAACAAATGCTGTACTTACGCTTATTATACTATAAAAAGGAAAGTTTGGCTCCGTAAAGCCGCTTTAATTTGCTTTAGTAAGGTTTATGTCGATAAATTCAAGAAGTTGGGCGATAAATTTACAAAGTTTAGTGATAAAACTAAAATTTTATTCGATAAATTTACAAAGTTTATCGATAAACTTAAAAAGCGAAGAAAAATTGTAGATAAAATTAGATTATTACCATAACGTGTGGTTGATTTCCGTTCCGGCAGGGTGCTTTCCTTGGGGCGTCCAGTTTCCACTCCAATCAACTTATACACATGGCATACGTTTTAATAAATGTCATCCACAAGTTAGTTAAAAATGTAAATAGTTTCTTTACAGTAGCCTAAATGTTCAATTTGGGAAGTAACTATTATTTTAGTACACTAAAATAATAAAAATAAGCTATAAAGAAAAATCTCTTCACAGCTTATTTTTATATTAATTATTTATTATTGTTCACTAGTTTGTGTGGATGGCTTTAATAACAACCAAACAATTACTAAAGTTGCTAGTGCTAATATAAAAGTACCCATATAAATGAAATGTACACTTGAAGCTAATGCTTCTTGAGATTCGGTTACTACGTTTGCTGTAGTTCCCTCATGTCCGCCAGAAGATACAAGATCAAGGTTTTTAATACCACGTGCATGAATCATCATGTTGAAAATAGCCCCGAAAACTGCAGCTCCTAATGTTTGACTAAACGTATTGATAAATGTGTTTAAGCCAATTGCTGTCCCACGCGTATGATTTGAAACAGCTGCTTGAATTGTTACCATGTAGATAGGTGTAATAAGCCCCATTCCAAAGCCGATTAATCCAACTGCAACATAAATTAGGAATGCTGGTGAATCTATTGACAATGTAAATAATAAAAAGGCCGCAACTGAAAGAATGCTAGCTCCAATTAGAATAATTTGTTTCGTATTTATTCTATCAACTAATTTACCAGAAAAAATAGTACCAAATGTCCACATAACAGGAAGTGGCATTAAAATGAGTCCAGCATCTGTCGCATTTTTCCCTAATACACCTTGGCTCCAGATTGGAAGATACATTGTAATACTAATAAGCATTGCACCAGAAATAAGAGTTAGTATATTTATAATAGATAATGTACGGTTAGAAAAAAGTGCTAGCGGAATTAATGGTTCCGGTGATTTTTTCTCAATGAATAAGAAAATAATGAATGAAACAGCTGCAAAGATGAAGAGGCCTATAATTGTAATGTCCCCCCAGTTGTGCTTACTGCTACCTGTTAATAATGCGTATAATAGAGCGATTGTACTTAATGAGAATACTGTTGCACCAAGATAGTCGATATGATGCTTAGCAGGCTTAATAGATTCTTTATAATAAATGACGATCATTAAGCAAGCAATAATTCCAAATGGAACGTTTAAAAAGAAGATGTAGCGCCAAGAAAGAGAATCCACTAAAAATCCGCCAACTAATGGTCCAATAACACCAGATATACCCCAAACAGCACTAATCCAGCCCTGTGCTTTTGCACGGTCTTTCACTTCGCTATATAAGTCACCAATGATTGTCATTGTTATTGGCATAATAGCGCCAGCACCTAGACCTTGAAGGGCACGAAAGACGATGAGCTGTTCCATCGATGTAACGAAACCACAAAGTGCAGAGCCTACTAAAAATATTGTAGCTCCGATAAGTAAAACCTTTTTACGACCGAATAAATCAGCCAGTTTCCCGTATATCGGCGTCGAAACAGCTGTGGCAAGCATATAAATTGCATATACCCAACTAACAAGTTCGACACCTGACAAATCACTCGTTATACGGGGGATTGCTGTACTAATAATTGTTCCTTCTACAGCAGAAAGAAATGTCATTAACATTAATGATAAAATAACTTTTTTTCTCATATTTTTCCCTTCACTTCAATCTTGTAAAAAAACCAAGAACTATTTTTTTATTATATATCAACTAATAACTATGTATCTTCTAAAACGTCAAATTGAATATCTCTACATTGAAATGGACATCAATTATCGTCAGATCCCATTCCCCCCTCATAACATCACAAAAAGCGATCACTCTAATTGAACAATCACCCTCGTTAATAAAACAAGAAAAGTTATTTATTACCTTCTTGATAATTGCTCATTCTATCATTCACAAGACAATCATCAATTTTAACACAAATATACATAAAAAAACCACCTCAAAGAGAATCTAAAGAGGTGATTGATGTGCAGAGATAAAAAAGTTGTAAATTGAGAAAGTAGCAAAAAGGCGTTATAGCTAATCGCATTAAAAAGAGATTTTTATTTTTATTTTAAAGGCCCAACTTCTCTGCAAATGAATATAGAGAAGTTGGGTTTTTACGTTACATCATTTAGTTATATGAATAGGGCCATCTTAGATTTTCAATAATTAATACAGATCATTTTCCAGACCTAAGCGGAATACGAAGCTCCTCGTTTGGCTTGTCGATTAAATACTTTTCAATGTAAATATCTAGCTCTTTCTTATTGAAATTTTCATACACATCCATTGCTTTATTACTTCCATCTTCAAGTATACCCATCAAGTCAGGTCTCCCAAAGATAGGTCCATTATCGCCGTCCAGATAATAGGTTTGATTGACTCCAGCAAACGCCGAGTCTGAGCTCAAGGATTCCACATAGAGGTTATTGTCCTTCAAATAATAAGTCCATGTGATTGGATACCCCGCAATGCTAGACGTTAAGCTTTGAGGTTTTACTGATATGTCAGTCAAACGGATTGGATTGTCGTCTCCCCTAATCCCATCAACACGGTGCTTCGCGACGAAGGCTACAGGCTGATTAGCCAGAGAAGCCACATCCAGCCCTTTTACTTCAAAGCGCAGCTCTAGTTTGTTAGGGCTACTACCAAAATACTCATGTCCAGTTAGTAGAGTTCCACCTACGTCCAGTTGATACTCCTTAAAAGGAATGGTTTTGTACTCATCTTGAGTAAGAAGCAAACGAACTTGGGTTGGTGTAACCTTCATTTCATGGATTTTCGTGTTAGGAACATTACCCATAGGGATGTCTAGCACTTGCTTATATGACCCATTTTCCATCTGTTTTTTGGAAAGATTTATATTTGTGCTCCAAGTACTTTCTTTTGTTTCTAGTATATGCTCATAAGAGATCTGGAATTTAGTTCCTTCTTTACGTAAGGTTTCAGACTTGAATAGTTGATCGACGTTTGATTTTCCGTCACGGAATGAAAAAGAAGTACCTTGCACTTGTTTAACAGATTCACCCACATCATTGATTGCCTCGAATTCTACACATTTGTACGGCATTTCATTATCCGTAAGCGTAACGTCTGATTTTAGGAGAACTTTACCTTCAGCTTGTTCAAAAGACTGTAAGGTCACGCTACCCACACCATCCTTTTGAATTGGGAACACTTGCGTAGTAGAGTCATTAGGATTGTAGCTGATAGACTGCTTCTTATTGCCGATGAATTGGATATTCTCCATTATAAACTCAACATCGGTCGTCTGCCCTTCGGCAACCCAGTCCGTCTCAAAAAATCCTTGGAATTCACCAAGCTCCTCATTCCACTCGTTCTTATAATTCCCTTCAATAAAGTTACCCTTCGAATCTTTTAGTCCGATAAGTTTAAAATCTATATCCTTTATATCCTTTACATCTTGAGATGTTTCAGGTTTCAAACTATACAGCAATACGGTTCTGTTCTCGTCTATAAACGCCGTATGAACAGTTAACGTAACACCTTCCTTTGTAACGGATTGCTCAATCTTTTGACCTAAGCCCTGCTCTAATGCAGACTGAATACCTTCCCTATGAGAAAGCATGCTGGACCAATCATAATTCAGAGCTGCATAAACGGGTGTAGCCAACAAAGCTACAGATAGCCCTGCCACCAATGCAAAGCGCTTTCGTTTCCGAGAACGGAGCACAACTGGTTCACCTCCAGCAACCTTTAGCTCGTCCTGCTGTATACTGCTCCACATCTGATCAAAGTCAGGGTAATCGACATTGTTTGATTCCTTCATTTGCTTTTTAACCTTGTTTTCAATGCGTTCCAAATTGGTTCTCTCCCTTCAACCATAAGTTGTTTTTGTGTTCAAGTTTTTTGCGCATGATTTTCAATGCCTTATGGAGTCTCGACTTCACAGTACCCACAGGAATCTGGAGGGTTTCAGCGATCTCTGCCATGGATAGCTCACCGATATAGCGGAGGGTAACAACTGCCATCAATTTGTCTGGTAGTTGATTCAGTAGTTCCTCCCATTCCTCCTGTGCTGTTTTTTCTACTACAATCGTGTCTACGGATTTAATTGAAAATGTGGCCTGCTCATGAAGCCATTGAACCTGACCCTGTTTATCTCTCTGAGTCTGATTCCGTTTTAACAAGTTTAAGCAATGGTTCATTGCGATTCGCATGATCCAGGCACGCGTATGCTCAACGCTTTGCCAATCCTGACGAAAAACGGTGATAAATACGTCATGGCAGAGATCTTCCGCATCTTGTGCGTTTCGCAGCATGTAATAACATGTGCGGTATACATCCTTGTTATAAGAATCGAATAATTCACGTTCTGTCAATCCAAGGCACTCCTTTCTTTGCTTTATACTTTATAAACAAACGACTATTGGAAAAGGTTCATCTTTTTAGTAAAATTATTCTTAAATTATATTTAATTCCTTTTTACAACTTTATTATTCTCTACTAAGATATCTAGCTCAATAGAAGAGAGAGCGTTTATCCTAAAGAACCCCCCTTTGTGCGTTCCGCAATCATGAAATAACATGTATGGTATGCATTTTTGTTATAAGAATCGAATAATTCACGCCTATCAATCCAAGGCACTCCTTTCTATGCGTTATACTTTATAAACAAGTGACCATTGGAAAAGGTTCATCTTTTTTTATATACTTTATTATTCAATACTAAGATAGCTACAATAGAAGAGAAAGCTTTTATCCTAAAGAAACCCCGCATTTTGACACAATGTCAAAGCACGGGGTTCAAATTTTATCTATATTTAATTTTAAAATGAAATAATTAGCTGACATGCTAAGCCCATAATTAAATATTTTTAGCTATGGATGTAATAAGTCATTGATAACCTTATAATAAAAGCGGACGGCGAAATAGAAGTCCCTTATAGAGCTTCTAAACCATCTGCTTTTGTTGGGAAGTACCTCCTTATCATTAGAAAGTTGGAGAAAGGGTAGTTCCCTTCCTAAGTCTCCAACTTCTACACTTCTCCTTTTTTACGTGCTGCCATTTCATCTTTCATTTCTTCTTTTAATCCTTCAATTGACTTTTGACGTCGCTTATTTTTTTCTTTAATCATTTCACTTTGCATAGGGTCTGCAAATTCCAAACTAATTTCCGCTTCATGAAGTTTTTCTTCAGTGTTCTTAACGATATCACGAATTCGTTCTACGTTATTGGACCGATCATCTGGTTTCGAATGTCTTGAATTAGCCATGGTAACCTCCTAAAATTTCGACGTTAAAATTAGTTTGTATTTTTTTTATGTTTATATGTACACTAATTTTTACTAAAAAAAGTGCTTTTGCGCCCTTTTAGGCACGACAAACACTGGAGAAAGGCTTACAGTGTGCTTGCCACATGAAGAAACTCTAGAAGCAATCAGCCGCTGAAGCGAATACCTAAACATCATGAAAATTATAACTTTCTTATCTAAAAAGCCCCTAAGGAAATTGTTCCAGTCCCAACTTTGTAAGTTTTGCGAATGTTCGCGATTGAAACACCTTCTTGATTATCCTTAATGATAGCGTTTCGTCTCACTTCTACTTCTGATTGCTGATTAATTTTAGACAAATATAAGTCCTTAATCTCATTTTATATTCCCCTTACATATACTAGATACTTGACTTATCGTCTCGTAAAAATCTCCTAGTTTAACTGCTTGTAATTGAGATTTAACCTTTCATTTATGCTCTTCGAACGATTGTCGGATAAATACTGGAAATCCACTATCCAGCTATTTCACAATCAATTCATTGGCTCACTCTACTTAATAAAAGCAAGGTTAATATTTACTTTACTTTTGTATCATATTCACTATTCACTGTCACAGATGCTCCATTTTATGACGAAAAAGTTATTACACAGTATAATTATTCGCTGTTAGAGCCATCAGGATTACCCTGCCGATCCTTATTCGTGTCATCACAACCATAAAAAATAGTCCCCTTATCAAGCGTGTTGATTAGGAAAAAAATAGGTTTATTATTGAGTGGTAAAAGGATTTTTTTGTTACCACTTCGCCAATATATTTCCATTTTAACTGATTGTAGCGTAGGGCTACTCGACTCCCGCGGGAAAGCGAGACAGACGAGACCCTGCACGGAGCAGAGCGGAGGAAGCGGCTCGACGCTCGCCCGCAGGAAGCCTTGCTCTGCGCGAAAGCGAAGCGTCAGCGGCAAAGCGAGTAGCCCGTAGCGGAAATCAGCCTCTTTGAATGTATAAAAATGGTTAATCAACACGCCTACCCCCTTATCAAATAAATAAGAGGGCTTAATATAATTCATAATCTATCACTTATTTCCAACTGGCTTTAACAAATTCACCGGAAGCCAAAAATATTGTTCGCCATTTCCTTCTAAGCCTTTGTCCACATATAGATAACCATTAACCTCAACACCTAGCGATGTAAAAGTGCTTCCTTTTGCATGCATTGTTAAAGGTTTAGCTCCATTTAATGTCGAAGAGCTTGTTTTTCGATAAAAGCCCAAAAAGTTTCGATAAAATGAGATTTTGTTTCGATAAAAGCTCAAATAGTTTCGATAAAGAGCGATTTTGTTTCGATAAATCTTCAAAGTATTCTTATAAAACGAACGAAAGTAGCTTTGCGATTCTGTTTTGGGGCTCAACACTAAATGCAACAAGAAAAACCCTTTCATCGATCAATAATAAACCTATTTTTTCCTAATCAACACGCCTGATATACTAGTAATCTAATATTCTACCCACGAATGTTAAAAAACCAACAAAAGTAAAGTTGTTTTCCAAAATGTAATTTCACCCATCACGGAGTGGTCTTTTATTATGATTTTTTATCTTCTAACATCGTTTTAATTACTGCACCCACAACACCTAGTGCTACTGTATTTTCTTTAAACTTTTTTCCTCTATTCCCGTTCAGCCTCACTCGCTCTAAGCGTCAATCCACTTTCGATACGCAATATTCGTGCCTCTCTGCCGCTAATACGGCCCCGGGGTCGCTTTATCCAAAAAACTTTCATCTACTATATACTGCACACTAAAACGATAGATTTCGGGACAACTTTTAGGTTTATTCTTCCTTCATTAAATTTCGTTCATCATTAATTCCATTTCGGACACTGCGAAAATAACATTCTGCATCGTTAAGGGGTATCCCATGAATACGTACAAAGCGCCTTGACCTTCACTGTAATACGCGTCAGTTTTTCGCCCTGTCCGCTCGAGTATCTTCCGTTGAATATTTATGATGCTCGCTGCGATATTCATTCCATTCAGTCCTCCTTACGATTACGCTTGTTTTAGTGTTGAAGAGCTTTTGATAATAATTACACCAACTTATGATTTAAAACCGTTTTTAGCCACGGCTATAAAGGCGAAATGAACGTGTTAAATTTGCGTACTTCTCGATAAACGATCGCGTATCCTCCTGGAACGAATAGACTGTGTAAGTGATTGCATCTCCGTTGGTAACCTTCGTCACATTTGTGTCATACATCGATTGTTCTTCGAATAGTTGCTCGAAACGTTGCGCCTTTTCTTCCGCTCGTTGCATTTGCGATATTGCAATTTCTTCACTACGTTTTGCATCGATTGCGCGTTGTTCTGCTTGTTCTGCGCGTGTCTCTTCAGCGGTCACCTGTTGCTCTAGTACGCTGACTATTTTTACGCAAAAAAAGACCCCCTAACGATTCAGTTTCGTTAAAGGGTCTAAAAATCGGATATCCCGTTTAGTTTTATTCCTAATTCTATTCTGCCAACTATTCCGCTGACAAATATCGCACAACTATTTCGCAAGCTTCTCGACCATTAGCCGAGACGGTTAAACCGTTGATACGGCTTACTTACTTGTCCCTAAAACATCATTCTCTTCTAGGAACTTCGTATTGAATTGTGCTGATTTGAAAACGTCATTGTTCATCAATGCTTCGTGGAATGGAATTGTCGTATTGATACCAGGACCAGATACTTCGAATTCGCTAAGCGCACGATTCATTTTCGCAATCGCTTCTTCACGTGTATTGGCATGAACAATTAGTTTTGCAACCATTGAATCATAGTATGGAGGGATTGTATAGCCTGCATAAACAGCAGAGTCAATACGTACACCGTAGCCACCTGGAGTTACATAAGTATCTACAGTACCAGCTGATGGCATGAAGTTTTTATAAGCATTTTCTGCGTTGATACGGCATTCAATTGCCCATCCATTTAATTTAATATCATCTTGAGTGAAAGGAAGTTTTTCACCAGATGCAATTTTTAATTGTTGTTGTACAAGATCTACACCAGAAATCATTTCAGTTACTGGGTGTTCTACTTGGATACGAGTATTCATTTCCATGAAGTAGAATTTATCTTCTTGATAGTCATAAATAAACTCGATTGTTCCAGCACCTTCATAGTTACAAGCTTCTGCAGCTTTAACCGCAGCTGCCCCCATCTCAGCACGACGCTCAGAAGATAGAGCTGGAGATGGAGCTTCCTCTACTAATTTCTGCATACGACGTTGAACTGTACAGTCACGTTCACCTAAATGTACAACGTTATCATAACCATCCGCTAATACTTGGATTTCACAGTGACGGAAGTACTCGATGAATTTTTCTAAATATACGCCAGGGTTACCGAATGCTGCAGCAGCCTCTTTTTGCGTAATTTCAATGCCTTTTACAAGGTCTTCTTCTGTACGAGCTACACGGATACCTTTACCGCCACCACCAGCAGTTGCTTTGATGATCACTGGGTAACCAATTTTAGCAGCCCATTCTTTACCTGTTTCGATATCCGGAACGATACCAGTACCTGGAACAAGAGGAACACCCGCTGCTTCCATAGTAGTACGTGCAACGTCTTTAATACCCATAATTTTAATAGAATCAGATGAAGGTCCAATGAACTTTATGCCTGCATTTTCACAAGCTTCAGCGAAGTCAGCGTTTTCAGATACAAAGCCGTAACCAGGATGGATACCGTCTGCACCAGTTTTTTCTGCTACGCTAAGTAAAGCCGGGAAGCTAAGATATGAATCTTTTGATAGCTTTGGCCCGATACAATATGCTTCGTCTGCTAATTTCACATGTAATGCGTCTGCGTCTGCTTCAGAGAATACGGCAACAGATTGAATGCCTAACTCTTTACAAGCACGAATAATACGCACAGCGATTTCGCCGCGGTTTGCAATTAATACTTTTTTCATGATTTGCACTCCTTACTCAGCTTTTACAAGGAATAATGGTTGACCGTATTCTACTAATTCACCGTCTTTAACAAGTAATTCAACGATTTCCCCTTGAACTTCTGCTTCAATTTCGTTGAATAGTTTCATAGCTTCTACGATACATACAATTGTTTCATTACCAACTTTGTCCCCCACTTTAACGTAAGCTGGTGAATCTGGGTTTGGAGATTGATAAAAAGTACCAACCATCGGCGACACAATTTTATGTAACGAAGGGTCGTTATTTGCTGGTGCTGCAGATGTAGCTGGTGCTTCTTCAACTTTTGCTGGAGCAACAGGAGCTGCTGGTGCAGATTGTTGTACAACAGGTGCTACTACTTCCTTTTTAGGTGCTACAGTTTCAGTAACAACAACACCATTCTTTTTCAACTTAACTTTTGCGCCATCTACTTCATAAACGAACTCGTCAATTGAAGAAGAATCTACCAATTTAATGATTTCACGAATTTCTTGAATTTTGAACATTTCTAACTCTCCTTATGAAATAAAATCTACTACAAACACTATTTTATATTTATTTGAAACAATTTGAAATAGTTTAATGAAAATTAAGTAAATATGAACAAAATAAAAGGCTTTCTTTTACTAAACGAAAGCCTTTTCATTACGCTGATATATAACAATGTTATTAAATAAACAGAATCTTCATCTTTTTCTTTCTCTTTTTAATAGTTATTATTTGCACTGAATTTTACTTGAACGTCATTTGCGCCTTCCATCTCTGTTCTTACCAAATAAATGATTTCATTTGCTTGAGATTTTGATAGCTCCTCCGCCATAACAGTTACGGATACCTTATCGCCATCTGCTTTCACAAATGCATCTGAGTAGCCTAAAGATTTAATAAGCATTTCTAGCATTGCTTCTGCGGATTCTTGTTTAATAAGACCGTCCATCTCATTATATGCCTCATTTTTTTCTTCTGCTGAGTAATCTTGTGAACCGATTTTCTGCTCTAATTGTGAACGAAGCTGGCTTCTTTCATCACTAACTTGCATGCGCATTTCTTCAAATAAATGACTTGGAGAAGATACTTCCTTCGTCTCTCCTTCTTTCGTTGCTTCTTGATCAGTCACACCCGTTACTGCAGTTTGCTGTAATGCATCATCTGTGAAAATAGTTAGTCCATTAAACTGTTTAGCTGGATCAACCAAATAATACACTGAAATAACCGCTACTAGACTTAATAATGTCATAAACCAAACTGTTCTTCTACGTACGCGCATTTACTTTTCCTCCTTATTTTCCATTGGAACGATAATAATTCGATGAATCGGCAATTGCATTACTTGACTAACGACAGCACGAATTTCATTTTTCACAAAGATATCTGATGCTCCTTCTGAAACTATCAACATCCCTGTTACCTCTTTCGTGCCTTGTTCAGTCCCACGAAAATATTGGCTGAATAGCTTATTTTCATCCTTCTCATCAGTCATCTCTCCGTAATAAAAATATACTTTAACCTCCCCAACACCTTGCATAGCCTTAAGTGTCTTCTCAAGTTTTTCTTCATTGGTCATCGGTGAAACTCGATCATTCGTTGTATTCGTTTGATACATTGGTAAAATGATGAAAATTCCCATGGAGGCGGCAATAAGCACTAAGATTATAAATGACGTTGTTTTTTTTTGTTTCTTTTCCACATCACTTGTACATTGCCTCCTTTCATCTTCTCTTTTTCAAGTGTATGTACGCTTGTTTCCTCCTATGAATTGATAAATGGAATCTTTAATAGCAATTGTAAAAATAGTAATGTAATGACAAGCTTTGTGAGTGAAATTATTTCTTTATCTTCTGTTAGAAACACAAATATCTGACAAATAAAGAGCATTGCCAATAAAAGAATCAATTTATCTCCCCCCGGCCATAACTTGTACAAAAACGATGAGGAAAAAACAAGTAAACATAAATGAAAAAGCAATTAGAAACGATACAGCACATAATGTAAATAGAGATTTACTAACATGATCTAGTAGTCTACAAATATCATCAAAGGCCACTGGCTCTAAAATTGCAGCTAACAATTTCAAAGAATACGCACTGACAACAAGCTGAACTGTTGGTATGAATGCCACTGTAATTACCGCTATAAACGCAGAAATACTACCAATAGAGGAAGTAAATTGCGTCATATGCTGGAACATCGAAAAACTATCCACGATAAAGGAACCAACAACCGGAATATTTTCCTCTATTAATTTCTTCACAGGCTCTGAAACAGCTGCGCTGACACTAAATGCCGCAACACCACTCGCCGACATTAAAATAATGTAACAAATAACAGATGAAGAGACGATACTCATAATGGTAAAACGAATTAATTCGGCAATTCTCGTAAACGAAATTTCTTTGACAATAACACTGCAAACATCAAAAACAATGGCAAAAAGCACTCCTGGAATAAGCCACTTACTACTAATAATCGTTAAGACTTGTACAAAGAAAAGTAAAAAAGGCTGCCAAGAAGCAATTGCTGTAATACTGCTTGATAAAAGAAAGCTTGAAGTAAGAATGGGATAAAATGCAGTGAATATGTGGGCAAGTCCCTGTGCTATTTCGTCAATTAATGTAAATGAATTCACAACGACAGGTCCTATTGTTGCGATCACAATAAGAAAAAAAAGTATTCTTGTCCCTTTTTCAAAGTCTGGTAACATCAGATTGACAATCAAAAAAATGATGACGTAGCCACATAAAATAAGTGTCATCTTCAGCAATAGAAAAAATGGATCAATTAAAAACGAAAGTATTTGCTCTAGCAATGTCTTCGCCCCTTAGTTTAGCCGTTGTAAAATGGCCGACACCTCCTGTAAAACAGCCAAAAATTCTTTAAACCAATACACTAAAATGACAATCTTGACCCCATCATAGACAATATTCCCGAGTACTTTATAGTTTTGTTCTACAAGTAACATAGACACCCATTGCCCTATATAAAAAAGGCTAGCACTTACCACAATGGCTTTCGCATAAGGCAAAAAAGCTAGCGTCTCAAGTAATTGCTTGATGAATGGCAATAGGAGTGTCGAGAAGAACATACCAAACAGCAAAAACGAAAACATCACACTAATTAGCGCATGGAGTGGCTGTATGACTTCTTTTATAAGCATTAATAAAAGCAGCATGACAACAGCTACGATGACAATTTCCATTTACACTACCCGGAAGAGGTCAACCATTGAAAGAATGTAAGGATTTCGCTGAAAAATAGACGCAAAAATCGCAGTAATTCCGCTGTCATATATAAATAGGCAATGAAAAAAAGGAAAAAGGAAAATTCTTTTTTTCCTGTTTGATCAAAGAAAACATGAAGAAGCGCAACTACTAGTCCCACTCCAGCGACCCTTAATACGTCTTGTAATTCCATTCATACGCCCCCTCGTGTACAGCAATATATGTCGCTAGCCAAAAAAAAAGACCTCCATACATATGTATAGAGATCTAAGATATTTATGAATTAAAGTAATTTTTCCACAATGCTTTTCACAGAGCCTGTTTGTTTCACTAAATAGCTATTTTCGCCCATCCACATTGATAAATATTCGGCATTTCCTTGTTTTGCACTTTCTTTACGAATATTTGTCGTTAAATCATTTTGCAATGGATATGGTGCTACAACAGCATCCTTCATACGTTCCGTAAAAGCATTCTCTAAGCCTCTTGCTGGTTTACCCGAAAACGCATGAGTAATGGTCGTCTGCTGTGCTTTTGATTGAAGCACGGCATTTTTATAGAGTGGAGTAATTTCACACTCATCAGCCACTAATAAAGCTGTACCAATTTGAACTGCCTGTGCACCCATTGCTAGTGCTTTTTCGACAGCTTCTTTTGTTACAATACCTCCAGCCGCAATAATTGGAATAGAAATTTGTCCTACTACTTGCTGCAGTAAATCGTGCAAATGGATTAATTGCATTGGTTCAGTGAAGGAACCACGATGACCACCAGCCTCACCACCCTGAATCACAACAGCATGCATGCCCGCTTGTTCTACACGTTTCGCTTCCTCTAATGTAGTAGCTGTGCCGATAACATAAACGTCATTGTCCTTTAAGCGATGAATGACATCTGCTGAAGGAATACCAAATGTAAAGGAACAAATAGCTACATTTTCATCAAGAACAGCTTGTACTTGTCCTTCAAATACTTCTTTGGACATAACACTTTGCACAGGTGAAAGTCCTAGTTCGTCGTAAAACGGTTGTAAAGCCATTCGAGCCTTCTGAAGAACGTCGATATCAATACGTGGCTCTTCCTGTACAAATAAGTTAACTGCAAACGGTTTGTTCGTTAGCTGTTTAACTTGCTGAATAAAGCTTTTCGTTTGCTCTCCATCTAAATAGCCCGCTCCAATCGAGCCTAAAATACCTGCCTCTGCGCAGGCAGCAACAAATTTTGGCGATGTTACACCAGCCATTGGCGCTTGAATCATTGGGGTTGGTATTTCAAAAGTTTTTTGTAGCATAGCATTCACTCCTTACTTTTATTGTAAACGTTTCTTCCATATATGACCATAAGATATATGATAAAATCTTCTCTTCATGACTTTGTATCTATCACTCTGGAAGTTCTATCCGTCTGTCCGACGATTCCATCCGTCGCTTTGCCTTCCATCCATCTGCTCGACGTTTCTATCCGTCGCTTTCGCTTTTCTTTCCGTCTAGTCGACGTTTCTATCCGTCGCTTTGCCTTCCATCCGTCTGCCCGACGTTTCTATCCGTCGCTTTCGCTTTTCTTTCCGTCTGGTCGACATTTCTATCCGTCGCTTTCGCTTTTCTATCCGTCTGCTCGACAATTCTATCCGTCGCTTTGCCTTCCATTCGTCTGCCCGACGTTTCTATCCATCACTTCGGCTCTTCTATCCGTCGCTTTGGCTCTTCTTTCCGTCTACCCGACGTTTCCATCCGTCGCTTTGGCTTCTTTCCGTCTGCTCGACGGTTCTATCCGTCGCTTTGGCTTTTCTATCCGTCTGCCCGACGTTTCTATCCGTCGCTTTGACTCTTCTATCCGTCTACTCGACGGTTCTATCCATCGCTTCCGCTCTTCTATCTGTCTGTTGGTCATTAACCTTTATATGTATAAAAAAACCTACCCTTTTGTTAGAAAAGAGTAGGCTCATTGTTTTTATTCATTACGCACGAGAAACGTAAGAAGCTTCTTCTGTATTGATGATTAATTTGTCACCTTGGTTTACGAAGAATGGCACTTGTACAATTAGACCTGTTTCAAGAGTTGCAGGTTTTGTACCACCAGAAGCTGTATCACCTTTAATACCAGGCTCTGTTTCTGTTACTTCTAGCGTAACAGTGTTTGGTAATTCAATACCTAGCATTTCACTTTGGTATGATTGGATATGAACTTCCATGTTTTCTTTTAAGAATTTTAATTCATATTCAATTGCAGCTGAAGCAAGTTCAGTTTGCTCATATGATTCTAAATCCATGAAAACATGCTCGTCACCTTGTGCATAAAGGTATTGCATTTTACGGTTATCGATTTGTGCTTTTTCAACTTTCTCACCTGCACGGAAAGTTTTTTCATTTACTGAACCGTTACGTAAGTTACGCAATTTAGAACGTACGAATGCAGCACCTTTACCTGGTTTAACGTGTTGGAAATCTAACACGCGATATAATTGGCCATCAACAATAATTGTTAGACCTGTACGGAAATCGTTTACTGAAATCATTTGTGTTCCTCCAAAGTTTATAAAATAATGAGTTCTTTTGACGAATGCGTTAGTAGTTCATTACCTGTCTCTGTGATTAAAATATCGTCCTCGATACGTACTCCACCGATTCCTGGTAAATAAACTCCTGGTTCAATCGTTACGGCCATACCTGGCTCTAGTACCGTTTCTGAACGCATCGATAAGCCAGGACCTTCATGTACTTCAAGACCAATTCCGTGTCCTAATGAATGACCAAATGCCTCGCCATAGCCTTTTTCTTTTAAGTAGTCACGTGCAATCGCATCTGCTTGAATCCCTGTTAATCCAGGACCAACTTTTTCAAGTGCTAGAAGCTGGGAAGCAAGTACTGCGTTGTAAATATCCACTAATTTTTCAGAAGGTTCGCCAACTGCCACAGTACGTGTAATATCCGAGATATAGCCATTGTAAAGTGCTCCAAAGTCTAATGTGACAAAGTCGCCTGTTTCAATCACTTTATTCGTAGCAACACCATGTGGTAGCGCTGAGCGAAGACCAGACGCAACAATTGTATCAAATGAGGACTGGGTTGCTCCTTGTTTACGCATGAAAAATTCTAATTCATTCGAAACTTCAAGCTCTGTTTTACCTGGCTTGATGAAGTCTAAAATATGTGTAAATGCGTGATCAGCAATTTCACACGCAACCTTAATAATATTAATCTCTTGTTGCGTCTTAATCAAGCGAATTTTTTCAATTAGCCCAGAAATCGGTACTAAATCAGCTTGAATTTTATTTTTATATAGCTCATATGTGCCATAGCTAACAGTATCTCTCTCAAAACCCAATAATTTGATACCCATGTTATTTACTTGCGTTGCAATTTCTTCAATGATTGTTGCCTCGTGCTTTACAATTCGGAAGTCCTGTACTTGCGCAGCAGCTTGCTCTGTATATCGAAAATCCGTAATAAACACAGCATCATTTTGAGACACGATCGCAACGCCCGCTGTCCCTGTAAAACCAGTCATATAGCGACGATTGTATCCGTTCGTAATTAAAATGCCATCAATGTTTTGTTCTTGAAGTGCCTTACGTAGCTTTTGCAATTTCAACATAATCAATTCTCCCTCTCAATAAATGTGCGTAGTGCCAGTTCATAGCCTTTCGTACCTAGTCCACAGATTTGACCAAGGCATGCCGGAGCGAGATAGGAATGATGACGGAAAGCCTCACGTTTATGGATATTTGAAATATGTACTTCTATAACCGGCACTGAAATTCCTGCAATTGCGTCATGTAACGCTATGCTTGTATGGGTATATGCACCGGGATTAAAGATAATACCATCATATTTTTCGTCTTCTGCTTCATGCACCCAATCAACAAGTACTCCTTCATGATTAGATTGACGAAACTCGACAGTGGCACCTAAAGACGCCGCAAGATTCTGAACATTTTTTTTCACATCTTCTAACGTCTCAGAACCGTAAATATGTGGCTCTCGTTTACCTAGTCGATTTAAGTTAGGTCCATTCAAACATAATAACTTCACGCATATTCGCCTCTTTCTATGTACTTGCCATTTATTTTATCATACAAGGCGCATACAGCAACTAATTTCCTTTTTGTGCTGTATGCTCTCTGTAATGAAAATTCGCCGTTTCAAGCAAGAAACGTAATAGACAAATAACAATGACAATGAAAGGAATCGATAGTTTTTTAAAAGAAGAAGATTGTAAAGGCAAATCAAGAACAATCCATTCTAATGTGATGGACAAAAAAAGACCGAGCAAAAAAGAAGATAGCACAGCTGGGATAATATAGACATATCTCAACGTAATATATAATAAAAATCCAATAAGAAATAAGACGAAGATGAGAAAACTCCATTGAAATAGTTTTGAGCTACCTTCGAATAAATCCCACTTTTTATAAAAACCAATTGGATTCCATTTAATAAGATGAAAATATTGAAGACCCTTTAAACATAATGCTAAAACAAGTGCATTGACGAGTGATGTTATACTAGCTATTTTCAAGCAAAATCCTCCTATCACGAGTTAATTTTCTGACGTTAATCATTTCCTAAATTGTACGATTAGTGTAGCCATATAGAAATTTTACTATGCGTAACTCTAGAGGTTTTTCACTAAATTTAGTACAATGGTACAGTTGAAATAAATAAAGAGAGTGGTGTTAGCCTTGAGCAATTCACCTGTTTACGGGGGACAAGCACAATTAGAGGGTGTAATGTTCGGAGGAAAGGAACATACGATTACAGCCATTCGCCGTAACGATGATTCCATTGATTATTATCATTATAAAAAGGTTCAAAAGCCTATCTTACAAAAGCTAAAAAAAATCCCATTGATTCGAGGCGTTGTCGCACTGATTGAATCAGCTGGTTTAGGCTCTCGTCATATGCAATTTTCAGGAGATCGTTACGACATTACACCTGGAGAGGAAGAGGAGAATACAACAGAAGGTTCGAAACTTCAAATGATGTTAGGAGTTGCAGTTGTAGGTATTCTTTCCTTTTTATTTGGTAAATTTGCCTTTACATTAATTCCAGTATTTATTGCGGATTTTTTCTCTAGTTGGATAGAGAGTAAGACCGGTCAAATTTTACTTGAGAGTGGTATTAAGCTACTTTTATTACTAACCTATTTATATTTTATATCTTTAACACCTATTATTAAACGAGTATTCCAATATCATGGTGCAGAACATAAGGTTATAAATTGCTATGAGGCAGGAATGGAAATAACCGTGAAAAATGTACAAGCACAATCACGCTTACACTATCGATGCGGTAGTAGTTTTATGCTGTTCACTGTCTTTGTCGGCATGTTTTTATATTTCTTCGTGCCAACTGATCCACTATGGTTACGTCTTTTGGACCGTATTTTATTAATCCCAGTTGTTCTTGGTGTATCTTTTGAAGTACTTCAAGCGACAAATGCGTGTCGTAATATCCCTGTGTTACGATTCCTTGGCTATCCAGGTTTATGGCTACAATTACTGACAACACGTGAACCGAAAGATGACCAAGTGGAAGTAGCCATCGCATCTTTCAATATGCTGCTCCAAGTTGAGCAACAACCAGAAATCGCAGCTACTTTGAATCATGATTAACAATTATGCCGCGACCAAAATCGAAAAGAAGTAAAGGGACAAGTCCAACTGATGTATCATCTGTTTGGACCTGTCCCTTTTTAAGTTTAGAAAGAGGATTTTTTAATGGGTGTACAAATATTATTTGCTGTTTCATCACATTTATTCCTCTTTCTTGTGAATATATTTATGATGCCATGCCACATTAAATATGGATATGGCTAATTTCAATACTGGCCTCGCATCTTTCGTTGAAATAAAAAGGTGGCAATAACAAAAATAACAGTCGTATAACCTAAAACGATAGAGAGTGGTATGAAAACATCAGAATAAGCTCCACTTAGTGCTGCACGCGCTGCATGAACAGCATGGACAAACGGCAAAAATTGTGCAATAGATTGAAAAGTACCACCTACCATGTCAGGCTCAAACCACGTACCGCTAAACCATGTTGACAAGTTAACAAATATCGCAAAGATGCCCCCTACCTGCTTATCTGTAAAAATTGTTCCAAATAATAAACCTACCCCTATATACAATAAAGAAATTATAATAAGTACGCCTACCATTATTAGGACAGATATATTGAATGACAAACCTAAAAATAGAGCGGTAAACAAACAAAAAATAATTTGTAATAATGCAATTGGTAGCAACGGTAGGACATAACCTACAATATAATTACCCGCTGACATAGGAGAAGCAAAAATTCGCATTAAAAAGGATGTGCTTTTATCCTTACCTAGTAACATTCCAGAAAAAAGAGTAAGAAACGAAAAACTAAAAACAATAACACCGGGTGTTAGATTACTAATTTCAAATAATGCAAACGGCATATTTTTTTGCATGACTGAAAATAAGCCCATCATTAGAATTGGTAAGCCCATGCCAAAAATTAGTGTTAGTGGATCACGTATTATTTCCTTATGATTTCTTGTCGCAAATACACTTGCCTTCAAAGTGACTCCTCCTCTGTAAGCTCTAAAAACACTTCTTCTAAAGACTGTTTTTTTGTTTCATGCATTAATTGCTGGATTGTACCAAGAGCACGTAATTTCCCTCGATGCATTATAGCTACACGATCTGCAAGCATCTCTACCTCTTCTAAATAGTGAGTTGTTAAAACAATCGTTACCTCACTTTTTAACTGGCTCAGTATTTTCCATAAATCACGACGTGCACGTACATCCATTCCTAATGTTGGTTCATCTAGAAAAAGTATTTTAGGATTAGACATCATAGCCATCGCAACACTTAATCGACGCATATAACCGCCTGATAACGTTTTTGCTTTATTAGACTGTCGAGGAGTCAAGCCAAACAAAATCATCTGTGCATTCGCTCGTTCTTTTGCCTCTGTTTTTGAGCAACCATAAATCTGACCCATAAATAGCAAATTTTCTAATACGGTTAAATTAGGTGCAACAGCCGTTTCCTGCGGAGAAATATTTATTTTCTTTTTAGCAGCGACCTGGTGATGAACAATACTTTCCCCATCCAAAATGGCATCTCCATCTGTTGGTGTTAAAAGTCCACAAAGCATTTTAATCGTGGTCGTCTTGCCAGCTGCATTTTGACCGAGAAGTGCAAAAAACTCCCCCTTTTTTATACTTAAAGATAACTGATCCACTACCACAATTTCCTTATAACGCTTCGTTAAGCCCTTTATTTCAATTGTCATGAAAGTCACCTCTCTCTATTAGCATGGCATTAATCTGCTCAATATCGCGCTTTGAAAGCTTATATTGCAATAACCATGTCACGACATACGTTCCAAAGAAACTTGCGAGTACAGAAATAATATTGGTCATCGTTTTCGGCATCCATAAAATCATGACAATTGGTATCCATATAATGGCCGTTACAAAAAAGTGCACAATATATTGCTTCAACATACCCCATCTAGCAATTTCAAAAAATAGTGCAGCTAAGGCAAATGTGAGCCCGATCAAACCAGTCAACAACACTTGAGTCATAATTGCGATTGATTCACCTGTAAATAACGCTCGAAATTCAGGGACTACCCAAACGTAGCTTTCTTGTGCTATCCCAAGCGAGATAAAAAATTGCACAACTTGTCCAAGTATCGCACCAATGATAAATCCACCTAAAATCCGAATTAATAAGTCTTTTCGCACATCTTTCACCTCATATCCCTAATTGCTTCTTAATTTTTGCTACATAACGCCTTGACGCGTATGTTTTAATCCCACCTTTAAGCTCAACACCGATTGTCCCTGTTCTGCTAATATCCATATGTTTAATCATGTTGCGATTAACAATTTCGGCATTTGAAATACGTACAAACATCTGTGTATTTAGCTTTTCTTCAAGCTCATACAAGCGAAGTCGTACCGTGTAAATACCAACCACCGTTTGAACGAAAACCTTCTTTTGTTCCGTATAAATGCGCACAATGTCCCCACAGTTAATAAACTCGACACCTCTATCTGAGAAAACCGATAATGTATTGAGATCAGAGGAAACGATACTCTGCATGAGATACTCTATTTCATCGGTCATCTTATCTGTGTGAATAATCACTTTTGGCTCTTTGCATGTCGGGTCAATCGACAATTCTACCTTCATATCATCACAGTCCTTTCATTCGACTTCACTATAAAATTTTCAACTAATTATGTAAATGGATTTTGGACGACTGGTCGTTTACATGGGATAAGTGGTTTGGAAATTAAAAAAGTGCCTATCCGTCTTTATGACGAGATAGACACATTTTCATTATTTTATAGGCCACATTTTAACTGCGCAGCACAGTTTGTACATGTATTACAGCCACCAATTTCTTCAACAGTTCCTTTACGGCATACTGGGCAAGTATTACCTACATCTGAACCTATTACTGTTGTCGATTCTAAAGCTTGAATCGTATCTACTAACACAACAGGACGTTTTGTTGGCTCTTCTACTAATTCTTCTTCAAATGATAGTTGATCCATATCATTTTCTTCAGCTTTCAATGTAAGTACTTGTGAATCACGGCTACCATCTACATAAACCGTACCACCTTTAGCGCCACCGTTATATAAGCGCTCGTACACTTTTTCAACTTGTTGTACTGTATAACCTTTTGGTGCATTTACAGTTTTTGAAATGGATGAATCGATCCATTTTTGGATGATACATTGTACATCCGCGTGTGCCTCTGGTTTTAACTCCATCGCTGTAACGAACCATTCAGGAAGGTCATTTTCATTTACTTCCGGATGACGTTCTAAAAATTCTTGAACGATTTCTGCTTTTACTTCAATGAATTTACCTAATCGACCAGAACGGTAATATGTGAATGAGAAATATGGCTCAAGACCAGTTGCTACGCCGACCATCGTACCTGTAGAACCAGTTGGAGCTACTGTCAGTAAATGCGAGTTACGGATACCTGTTGCTAAAATTTGCTCCTTAATGTGAGCAGGCATTTTTTGCATAAAGCCTGTTTCAGTAAATGCTTTACGTAAACGTGCAGTCTCTTCCTCTGTTGCTCCCACTAGGAACGGGAAGCTGCCACGCTCTTTTCCAAGCTCTGTTGAAGCCTCATACGCAGTCTCAGCAATCGTTTTAAAGATTTCATCAACTAACTCATTACCTGCTTCAGAACCATATTCTTTCTCACAATAAATAAGTAAATCTGCTAGACCCATTACGCCTAAGCCAACACGACGCTCACCAAGAGCTTGTACACGGTTTTCTTCTAAGAAGTATGGTGTAGCATCAATAACATTATCTTGCATACGAACACCAACACGAACTGTTTCACGTAGTGCTTCGTAATCAACTGTTTGATTTTCTTTATTTGCAAACTGTGCTAAATTCACAGCTGCTAAGTTACACACAGAATATGGTGCAAGTGGTTGTTCCCCACATGGATTTGTCGCTACAACACTTTGACCATAAGCTTTTGCGTTTGTCATGTCATTAGCGTTGTCGATGAAGAAAATACCTGGCTCTGCAGAGTACGTTGCACAAACGTTGATTAAATTCCATAATTCCTTCGCTTTAATCGTGCGGTATGTGCGTACTTTATAGCCCATTTTCTCCCATTCGCGCACATCGCCAACTTTATGCCACTCACTGTTGTAAATAGTCATTTCTTCTTTTGTATATTCTTCAACAGCTGGGAAACGAAGCTCGAATTCAGCGTCATTTTCAACTGCTTCCATAAATTCTTTTGTTAATGTTACAGAAATATTGGCACCAGTTAAAAACTCTGGATTGTGAACAGTGTAAGTACCACCATCACGTAGTTTGTTTTCCGCTTCACGAATAATTGCCGTATCAAAACCGCCTAAGCCTTCGATACTTTTATAGTTAACAATACCTTGATACATAGCTTCCTCTTGAGATGAAAGAGGCTTAAAGTTTAACTTTTCTTTTGCTAGACGAATAATTGATTCATCTGTTGTATTTTCGATTAGGTATCGCAAAATACGTGGATTTTGCATTTTCGAAATAATAAATTCCACGATATCAGGATGCCAATCTGCCAGCATAATCATTTGTGCCCCACGCTTTTTGTTACAAAAAAAGTATTTTGAAATACTTTTCCGATGTGGTCATTTCTGCCACATTCTTATGCTTTCACATAAGATCAGACTATATCATCAAAGAAGGATTTGATTTTTTCATATTTTCTATTGAGTCGTATGGAACCATGTTCGTATAACTTACTAACAATCTTTAACACATCATCTTTTCGATTAATGCATAAGTCAACGCATCCTTGTTTTGGGTAAACTTTATGGACTGTTAAAGCTAGTTGTTGATTATGCAAAAATCGAAGCAAAGATAAAAGCATTTGGCGATTACCCGTAAAACCTATTCTCCCACGCTTGGAGAAATGACCATCTGCATCAAAAAAACCTCTTAAATAGGTCCATTGCAAATCCTCATTTTTAAAATCAATCCAACTTTCAAAGCCTGTTTTTCGAGGTTTAATTCCCAACCTCATTAAATCATTGCACATTTCTGTTGAATTAATGATTAAAGAGTATTTGTTTTGTTCATTTGGTGCACCGCGTGGACGGAATTTAATCGCTTCTTGCATAGACAATTCTTTTGCGATATCTTCAAGCAATTGCCGGTCCTGCTCAGCAAGTGATAAAACAAGACGTTTCGATTTACCACGGTCATATATAGTACCATCACCTGTAATATAACCTACTAAATACGCCTTATTTGCTGAATCGATATTTTTAAAGTAGTTTTCATCATAATGATACTTCTTATTTTTCAGCTTTCCCGCTTGACCAGGCTCTCTCGCTTTAAAAAGCTCTAGCTCTTTATTCCATCTAAAGATTGTTCCTCTACCTATGTTAAGTGTTTTTGCAATATCAACTTGGCTCATTCCATTTTCATGCAACTCAATAATTCTTTTAATCAATCGTTCTTTGTCTCGCGCCTCGTAAGGACGTCTCTGTACATTACGATTTACTTCTTCCATGCTCCCACCTCCGATGTGGTCCAAAGTTTAGGAAGGTTCAATAGTCGTTGAACGTTCAACTACGTTTCCATAGATGCTTCGCTGCTGATTGCCCAATCTTTTCTTTTTTCAAGCATTCACGCCTAACTTCACAGTTTACGTTGTAGCAAGAAAAGCTCTAAGGGTGTTCCAGCAATTCACGAGATTTTAATCCCGCCGTTTTCGGTTAACGGGATCCACCTTGTTCGACAAGATGAGTCAGCTTCGCAATATCATCTAACCATGATACAGAACCAGATGATTTACCATTCACTCCACGTGCTAAAGTGTTACGTGGACGCAATGTTGAACCATTTGTCCCTACACCACCACCGCGGCTCATAATTTCCATTACTTGCTTACGGTGATCACTTATTCCTTCACGTGAATCTGCTACAAATGGCATTACGTAACAGTTGAAGAAAGTTACATCTGTTTCAGAACCAGCTCCGTAAATAACTCGTCCAGCTGGAATGAATTTCAATGATACTAGCTGCTCATAAAACTTCTCAAACCATTCTTGGCGTTTCTCTGGTGTTTTTTCAACAGCAGCAAGCCCTGTTGCATTT
Organism: Lysinibacillus sp. G4S2; assembly: GCF_030348505.1. NCBI lineage: Bacteria > Bacillati > Bacillota > Bacilli > Caryophanales > Bacillaceae > Lysinibacillus > Lysinibacillus sp. G4S2. Next base: position 3,396,258 of record NZ_JAUCFJ010000002.1, read on the forward strand.
CGTTTTGCAATTTGTTCATAAAAAATTTCAAGAGGCTTTTCTAGCACGTCAATCGAACGCGTAATCACACCCGTTTCTTGCTCTTTCGGATCATCCAAAACACTACGATAATCTTCCTCAATCAAAATATCTGCTGTTTTTGTAGACATGTCAAGCTTTTGGATTGTCCCTAAACCACGCGCAGGGAATTTTGGATCTGCCTTCACTGTTAATACGACGAAATCACCGGCTTTTAACGTTTTCTTCTCCGTATCCTTAAACGAGTAGCGATCGATCATCACCAGTCTTGATACACCTTTATGCGTAATATGCATATCAGGTGTTACAGGATGAACCTGTGAAAATTGTTCAATATCTTTGTTTAACTGTTCAAATTTGTTTACTTCGGGTTGATGATTTGTGAGTACCATCGTTTTGCCTCCCTTTTTTCTGCATTACATAATAAATACACAATATCATGTGTCGCGAAACACTACATATTGTGTAATACTTTCTAAAAAAGATACTATATATAGTTTTTTAATTCAACTCTTGCAATTTCGAATAGAATCCGTAATGCTCGTCCTCACAAGGTTTGAACGATAAAAAAAATATTTTTCTTATACCATTTTTTATTTTTTGAAGTTCCAATCATCACATGCATATTTTTTCTCTTCAAGTGCATGCACATATTCTAATTGCTCCTCAGAAAGTGTAAATGGTTTTAAATCAATTTGCAACGATTTTGCAAAACCATCTCTAAAAGCAGTCACACATTGTTCAATAGTCACTGGTTCTTTAACAAGATTATTGATAGCAACCGCTTTCTCTGGCATCTTTCTACGCATACGTGCCTTCGCCTCTTCACTTGAAAAATTGAAGACAGATAATAATTTTTCTTGATCTAAATCAAGTAAAATAGCTCCGTGCTGTAAAATAACACCTTTTTGACGAGTTTGTGCACTACCCGCTACTTTTTTACCTTCTACGACAAGTTCATACCAGCTTGGCGCATCAAAGCAAACTGCACTTTTAGGTTTCTTTAAGTCCGCTCTTTGTTCTTCTGTATTAGGCACACTAAAATAAGCATCCATACCTAAATTATGAAAACCTTGCAATATCCCTTCACTTAACACTCTATACGCCTCTGTCACTGATTCAGGCATATCTGGATAGCTTTCTGAAACAATGACACTATATGTCAATTCATGTTCATGTAAAACGGCTCTACCACCTGTTGGACGACGCACAAAGCCTAGCCCTTGTTCTCGCACCGCTTCTAGATTGATGTCTCTTTTTGCTTGTTGAAAATAGCCAATCGAAAGAGTTGCTGGCTCCCACTCATAAAAACGAATAACCGGTGGAATTAAACCTTCACTGTGCCAATCAAGTAATGCTTCATCTAATGCCATATTAAAAGAAGGACTACATTTCCCTGAATTTAGAAAATACCAAGTTGTCATATATTCATCTCCTACAAATAATCAATTATGCATCGGGTCCGGATTCAGCTTTGTGCTTGCACAAAGAACTCCTTTCCGAATTCGTGATATCCACCAGAGGCTTTAACTTGTTTTAGCGGATTTTGGACACCCGCTGAAATAAGTTAAATATAACTTTTGTGAAAGTGTACAAATATCAAAATTTTAACACTTTACGTTTAGTTTTATCCTTTAATGAAGTAATCATCCACTCCAAAAATGTAGTGGAATGATTTTGTGACCTTTCACTAATAACATCCAATAGATTAATTCTAGCCACAATCTAATTAATTTTATCAAACTCATTGGACTATCGCTAGCGCATCTTTTATAATAATAAAGAAGATAGAAAGGGGTAAGAAAATTTTGGACATACTTATCACACTCGGTATAATGTTAGTAGTCGTAATTGCATATATCGGCATTAATTCTATGCGACTCAAAAAAGCCGTAACTAACCTAACACAAGAACAATTTATTGAAGGCTATCGTAAAGCACAACTTATCGACGTACGTGAGCAAAAAGAATTTGAAGCTGGTCACATTCTTGGTGCACGTAATGTTCCTTCAACTGCACTACGTCAACGTTACAAAGAAATTCGCCCAGATTTACCAGTATATTTATACTGTCAAAATACAGGCCGTAGCTCACGAGCTGCTTTATATCTTAAAAAGCGTGGCTACAACCAAATTTACCAACTTCAAGGCGGCTTCCGTACTTGGACAGGTAAAATAAAGTCCAAAAAACAATAATGAAACAAAATAGATAAGACATTAGCGACTTATATAAATAAATTCACTCTTTGAAACTAAGTAAATTTATATATATTTACCTATATCGCTTTGTTTTACACAAAAAAGAACCATCTCAAATGACTATGAGATGGTTTCTTTTTTCGCAAAAAATTCTGAGTTTCTACTATATTATATTTATTGTGCAACGTCTAACAAGTTTTTTCATGCTAAATCGTGCATTGGACAAAATAAGGAAAAGCCACGCGAGGCAATATTCTGCTCGTTTTCATTGGGGATTCTTTAGTCTATGAAGCGGCTGGACAAAGTGAGGAAAACATTCAGCCAGAACGAAAATCAACCTTACGTCATGGTGACAGCCTCACTTTATACTAAATATTAAACATAATCCACAGATTACTTTGAGGATTTATCGAAACAAAATCGCTCTTTATCGAAACTATTTGAACTTTTATCGAAACAAAATCTCATTTTATCGAAACTTTTTGGGCTTTTATCGAAAAACAAGCTCTTTCTATCAAAGAAATCAACCACACGTTATGGTGAAGGGCCCATATTAACATATGTCTAAAAATACTATTTTTCGTTAACTATTTAGCTAGACAAACCTTAATCTTCTTTTTTTCAGAAAATAGCTAAAATTTAACCTTGAATAATTATGTAAGCACTGATAGGATGTATAATATCTTAAAATAATGTCATCAAGACAATACAATACAAGCTATGAATGCTATGGATCACACTATAGCAGGAGCAGTTCTGGAGAGAACGCATTTTGCGTCGCCGAAGGGTTCACTATCTCAGGCAAAAGGACAGAGGAGTAATATCAACTTTCATCATGAAAGCTATACCACATGAATGTTTATTTTTTCACATCCAACATTCGCAATTGGTATTTGTTATTCTGACGTTTACGAGACTAGTGTCAATACTAGTCTCTTTTTATTTTCCAGTCATAATTTTTATGCATCTTTGAGGAGGATTAACGTGGAACAACATCAATTAAAACGTGAATTAAAAAATCGTCATGTGCAGCTCATTGCTATTGGCGGAACAATCGGTACCGGTTTATTTTTAGGTTCAGGTAAAGCGATTGCTTTAGCAGGACCTTCCATCATCTTAGCCTATTTAATCGTCGGAACTGCCCTATTTTTTGTGATGCGCGCATTAGGTGAACTATTATTATCGAATGCAGGCTATACATCATTTACTGATTTTGCATCAGAATACATAGGTCCTTGGGCAGGTTACGTCACTGGCTGGACATACTGGTTCTGCTGGATCATGACCGCTATGGCAGATATTATTGCTGTCGGTGTTTATGCACAATATTGGTTTGATATACCTCAATGGGTACCGGCAATCGGTTGTTTAGTACTGTTATTAATATTGAATTTATTAACTGTAAAACTATTTGGTGAGCTAGAATTTTGGTTTGCCCTTATAAAGGTCATCACAATTGTTGCGCTGATCGTTATTGGACTAATCATGTTATTTACAGGCTTTCAAACAAGTTCTGGCACAGTTTCAGTTGAAAATCTTTGGGCACATGGCGGAATTTTCCCGAATGGTCTATACGGCTTCCTAATGGCCTTCCAAATGGTTGTTTTCGCATTTGTTGGTGTCGAATTAGTAGGTGTTTCTGCTGCAGAAACGACAGATCCTCAAAAAAATATTCCTTCTGCCATTAATAAAATTCCATTACGTATTTTATTATTTTACGTAGGAGCATTATTTGTTATTTTATGCATTAATCCTTGGTATGAAATGTCTGCCTCAAGCAGTCCATTTGTACAAGTGTTTACGCTAGCTGGCATCCCAATTGCTGCAGGTATCATTAATTTTGTCGTTCTCACATCTGCTGCTTCAGCGGGTAATAGTGGTTTATTCTCTACAAGCCGAATGCTTTATAATCTCGGAAACAATAAGCAAGCTTCGCCATCATTTGCCAAGCTCAATAAAAACAGTGTACCAAGTAACGCACTTGTTATTTCAGCAATAGTTGTATCAGCAGGAGCATTACTAAGTAAACTAATGCCTGAAACCGCCTTTAGTGTTGTTACAACGATAAGTGCTATTTGCTTTATTTGGGTGTGGAGTATTATATTAATCTCTCATATTATTTATAAACGTAGAAATCGTACGCTTCATGAAGCATCGATTTTCAAAGCACCTTTTACTCCGTTCGTGAACTATTTAGTACTTGCCTTTTTCGTATTTCTATTAGTAGTGATGTTCATTTCAGAGGAAACACGCACGGCATTACTGTTAACACCAATTTGGTTTATCATACTAATGATAATTTATAAAATGAAAAGAAAGAAACCAATACGTTAAGATGAATTTCGCCTTGGCGCAATTGTAGCTACCGCTTTGCATTCGCAACAAAAAACATTTGCTGCATGAAGATGAATTGTCCTGGATAGTGTCACTTGAAAGAAAGTGAAGCTATTCAGGGCTTTTTATTCCCAATTAACGATATAATAAATATATTGATTTTAAATCAGGAGGGAGTTTTATTAAAAATAAAATTGCTATTTCTATTTCCCTATTGTTGACGGCTATCTTGATTGTATTATTAATGTTGGTTAATAATATCAACAACAATAATACAGACATTAGATTAGTAGAAGGATTTGTCTTAACAAAACAAGATAATAAAGGGTTACAAATTTTAATTAGCGAAAATTCACCAGAAAAACAGGAGAATATAGACGCTGATACGATAAATGAATTAGCCACTAAAGATGACACGATGATGTGGGTTCCGGTGGACAAATCTATCTACAATCAAATTCATTTAGGAGATAAACTAATTATTGAATATGATGGGTTTTTATTTGAATCATTGCCATCTATTATAGGGAATGTAATTTCTTTAAAAATTGTAACTGAAAATAAAAAGAAACAATAAAAAAGCTACCTGTTCAAGCATCAGGTAGCTATCTTTATTGTGAAAAGTGAATAGACAAAATATTTAGCCATACTTTATATGTGTTAATCTTGCGGTAAATCTAGATCCTTTATTCTTTCAATTTCTTCTCTCGATAAGCCTACTAAATCCATTATTTCTTCAACCGTTTCATGTCGTTTCAGCAATTTTTTCACTAACTCTATTTGCTCTTGTTTACGCCCTTGCTCTATCCCTTGCTCTAGTCCTTCTTTTATTCCCTCTGTTTTTCCTTGTTCTCTTCCCTTATTGATTCCATCAATGTAGCGGGCTTCTTCATCTAGGATATACTTTAAGCGAGACTGATAAGCAAGAATTGTTTCAGGGGATTGACTAATTTCTTCCCATGTATCAAATGCTGCGCGTAAGTTTTCATCCTCCATCGCTAACTCCTCCAATTCACGATATATCTCTGCATATACTTTCTTATTACGACCATCGACCATACCAAGTAATAACAACCATCGAATTAATAGGTCCTCAAGAGCATTCAACTTTCCTTCATACCAAAGCGAAATAAACTTGTTTATCTCTATAAAGTGAATTTCCATCACATCTTCTTCTGGCATTAGTCTTGATAATGTTGTGTCTTCATATAGATGAAAAGTATTGTGATAATTTTTGTTGTCTTTAAACATTGTGAAATTGCAAATATTGATCGTGATTGTTGGGCGTAACTCACTATAGCCCATCCCTCGAACTAGCTGTGACTCATACATTTTTGCCCAATAATATAGCGTTCTCTTTGTCATATCATGCTGATTAGATAGTTGAATTTCCACATTGATGAAGTCACCATTTTGTGTTTTCACAAGAATATCTAGTCGGGATTGTTTATCGTCCTGATATTCACCGCCCAATTCATGTTTAAGGAATGTTACTTCTTTAATAGTGTCTCGTCCTGTAAGTTTAAGTACCGCATTCAAAAAAACAACTGTAATTTTTTTATTCTTTTCATTTCCGAACATTTGCTTGAAGGCAAAATCAACCTTCAAGTCAAAAAGCTTTTCTAACGGAATTCTTCGTATCGCTTTTCGATTCATCAGGCATCACCTCTTTTTTATTACTATCATTATAGCATGGGCTTACTATTAGACCACTATAAAACATCAACAACGAATTATGTTATTCACAAAATCTTAAATAGGAATAAATAGCTCAATGTATGGATGACTGTAATAATTCCAGGCTTTAGCCAACGTTTCTTAGAACAATTTTGATGGTAATATTCAAATACTTGAGCAACTAATTGACTTAACTCCTGCAATTTTCGATCCTGAAAGAACACATTTCGAAGCTCTTCTGAAATCGTAGTTGACCTTTTATTTATTTTTTTATGCAACGCTAGTGAATATCCTTAACAACAAAAAAGATGACTTCGGACAAACTGAAGTCATCTATATTTTACTTGTTTAAAAAATAGTCATATTCCACTCGGTAGCGATATGCTTTAGTAAATTCACTCCCGCTACACTGTTCCCGATGGTATCAATGGCTGGTCCATAAATGCCAATACCGCAGCCAGCAGGAAATGGTGAATCTAAGCCTGCATGACTTGGTACAGCCACCAAAATCGCACCAGAAACACCACTTTTAGCGGGTAACCCGATAAATGCAGCAAATTTACCTGAAGCATTATACATACCGCAAGTAACCATTAATGCCTTCGCTAATTTTGCCACTTGTTTTGGAAAGAGTTGTGTTTTTAATAGAGGATGATAGCCATCATTGGCGATGACTAAACCAATCATCGCTAAATCCGAAACATTGACTTCAATAGCACATTGTTTCAAATAAACCTCCAATGCCTCCTCTACAGGACAATCTAAAAAGCCAGAATCCATTAAATAGTACGCTAATGATCGATTACGATTAGCTGTTTGCCATTCAGATTGAAAAACCTCTTCATTTACCCTTATTTTTTTACCAACGATTTGTTCTAAAAAATTTAGGATTTTTGAAACCTTCTCTTGTGGTGAATTTCCGTCAAGCATAGAGGATACTGTAATCGCTCCTGCATTAATCATTGGATTAAAAGGTTTTCCAGGCTGATGACTTTCAAGACGAATGATTGAGTTGAAGGTATCCCCTGTCGGTTCAACATCTACTCGCTCTAAAACATAGGGTAATCCCCGTTCCATACACGCTAAAATAAATGTAACAACTTTTGAAACACTTTGCAGAGTAAACAGTTCAGCTGTCTCTCCTGCTTTGATTTCGTCACTATCAGGTCCGATTATCGAAATAGCTAATTGATTTGGATCTTTTTCTGATAAAGCAGGAATATAGCTTGCACATTTTCCCTCTTTCGCATACGGACGAAACTGTTTCACCCATTCTGCTACCATGTGATTATTATTATGATTGATTTGTTCTTTCGGCATTTTGTGATCTCCTTTCAAAAAACGGCACCTTACGCCATAGTTACTCATTAAGTGCACTTTACTAAGAAAAAGACTTAATAGTATGTAAAAACAGAGCCTCCATAGTGTACCCTATGAAGACTCTATTTGGAATAACATTTTAAAGTTTTGGAGGCATAGTACCTTCTGGAATGAGCGAAACATATGTCTCTCCATCCAGACGATCCTTCCATTCTTTTTTAGCTTCTTCAATAAGTACCGGATTATCAATTAAATCAACAGCAGTACAAGCCATTATTTTTGCAGCCTGTAGCATCCCTTTATGAGCTATTGGCATGACACCCTGTGATACAACCTGCCAAGTATGAAGTGGTGTACCTAATGCCATACACACAGTTGTACATTGGACAGTCGGGACATTCCAACTTACATCTCCAACATCAGTTGATCCACCCATTACAAATTCAGGTAGGATATTAGGGATGTGATTAGCGATAACTTTATCTTTTAACTGCATAACATCTTCTCTAGCTAAACCAACTAACGACGACGCTTGGACTTCCGGCGTAAATGTATTATAAATAGCCTGTGCATGATGCTCATCTTCTATTGTATAAGCTGGCATACCGATTTCAAGTATTTGTTTTTGCATCGTATCGTAAAGCGTTTTATTTGGAATAAGATTTGACGCTGCTCCCTCAAAATCGATTTCTAAAGATGTTCCAGTCATCAACGTTGCGCCTTTAGCAATATTTTCAACACGTTGATAAATCTCTTGGACTTGATGTTTTTTTGGCGCTCTTACTAAGTAAGTCACCTCTGCATAAGGCTGTACAACATTTGGAGACGTTCCTCCTGCATTTGTAATCGCATAATGCACGCGCGCCTCTGGAATGATATGTTCACGTAAATAGTTTACCCCAACATTCATAAGTTCAACTGCATCTAATGCACTTCTGCCTAGATGTGGTGCCGCTGCAGCATGTGCACTTTTCCCCATGAATTTAAAAGTAGCTGCATAGTTTGCTAGAGAGCTACAAGTCATAACAGTTGTAAAAGTACCTGGATGCCAAGATATCGCAATATCTACATCACCGAATATACCAGCCTTCGCCATATAAGCTTTCCCTGAACCATTCTCCTCTGCTGGACAGCCGTAGAAACGAATCGTAGCTGATTGATTATTTTGTTCTAAATAATCTTTCACCGCAACCGCAGCAGTAAGCGCTCCTGTCCCCAATAAGTTATGCCCACAACCATGACCACTGCCTTCGTACTCTAGAGGCTCATAATGAGTAGCCCCACCTTTTTGACTCAAGCCTGGGAGTGCATCATACTCACCAAGAAAAGCAATAACTGGTTTTCCTGAACCATATGTTCCAACTAGTGCTGTATCAAGTCCCGAAATTCCAATTTCTGTTAAAAAACCTTCTTTTTCTAAAGCTGCCTTCATATACTGAACAGATTTTTTCTCTTGAAAATGTAGTTCTGGCACTGCCCAAATTGCATCACTTAATGCAATGCTTACATCTCTTTTAGCTTCAATTAATGAAGAAATTTTTTCATAAAAATTCATTTTTATACCTCCACTTACTCTAATGTTGAATTCAACAACGTTCCTTTTTGATCATTTAACGTTAATAGTGCAATAATACAAATAACCGCAAATCCAATTAACATCCAAAAAGCTGCATCAAAGGATCCATTAAACGCATCTACCATAAAGCCAATTGCCATCGGTGTTACAAATCCTGCTAATTGACCACCTGTATTAGCAATCCCCATTGCTGAACCCGTAATAGAAGATGGTAATTTCTTCAACACAATAGCAGGTAACATTGTAATGACAAATGCAATAAATAAAGTAACAACCGTTTGGTACCCGATAAACATTGTTACGGATTCCGCTGTAAACATTAAATACAATAAAATACCGATAACTCCACATGAAATCGAACCTAAAATTTTGTCCATTCCTCGTGGTAACTTATCAATGATATAACCACTACCATAGACACCAATAATAGTAGTGATGGCCGGAATTGTTTGTGCCCAACCAATCGACATTAAATCGAGTCCACGATTTTTTTGAAGATACGTTGGGATCCATGAAACTAATCCCCAGTTCACAGCATAGATACAGAAATAAGCAATCATTAAATTCCACATAAGTGGTGTTTTAAATAGTTCCTTAAAGTTAACTTTAGTAGAGCCGTTTTCTTTACTATTTTCCACAACTTCATCTTGCGGAAGTTTAATATATTTCCAATATAAAAATGCAATAATAGCACCGATTGCACCAATGATAATAAACATCGTGCGCCAGCCAATCGTTCCTAACAAATAAGCTGCAAGTAACGGTACGATTAATGACACAATACCTCCAGAGGAAAGCATGATTGACATTGCTCGCCCTCTTTCTTCCCTCGGGAAAATCGTCGCTATAATTTTAGAGCTAGATGGTTGGAACCCACCTTCTCCAATACCAAATAAAAATCGAATGACAATCATCGCAACTAAAGACCAAGCTAGAGCTGTTAAACCTGTGAAAATTGACCACATAATTACCGAAAAAAGTAAGATTTTTTTAGCACCATATTTATCAGCAAGCCATCCACCAGGTATTTGCATAATCGCATAGCCTAAAAAGAAAGCGCTTAAAATAATACCTGTAGAAGATGCATCTAATTGCAAATCACCTGTAATCGCTACAACCGCATAGTTCATAATGTATCGATCTAAATTACCTAACGACCAACCTAAAAATAATAATGCCAAGATTAAATTTCTGGATTTTCTTGTTACTCCATTCGATGTCATGAACACCCCTCCTATGTTTCTGGACTATAGTTACGTTGCTATGATATTAAAAGACAAAAATATATCTTGCAATTCAGATAACTACTTCTGTTATTCTTGCCTTTTAAGGCTCTTCACCAAAACGTGTAGTTGATTTCCGTTCGGACTGGGCGCTTTTCTGGGGGCGTCGAGCCTTCACTACAATCAACTTATATACAAAGCAAATGTCATCGACAACTTTTTGATGAGCCCATTTCAAGCAACTCTTATTACTGTTAATCCATCTCTCCCTATCTATTAAAATAAACCCCTTTTATATAACGACATTTTCGCTATATATTCGTATAATAATCAAGTTATTATGAAATGACAACATTTTTTTGAAAATTTATAATAGAAAATCGAATAAGAATAGTGTCCGAATTAACGATTAGAAACTTGGGAACCGTTGATTTATCTACATTTTTTGAATGTTCATTGAAGAAATAAAAAAGCTTAAAATTTTCTGTAACTTTTCACTTTCACAATCCATCCACAAAACAAAAAATGTCCCAAAAACCAGTAATTGGTTCGGGACATTTCTATACACTACATTAAGAGCTGATACATTTTAATCGGTCTACCACGTGTGTGCTGTAATTCTTCTCCACAAATTTCCGCTAAACCCACACTACATAAATCAGCCACGATGCGCTGGGCATTTCGTTCACTCATTTGAAGCTGTGACGCTAAATCCTTTGTCGTAAAATGCTTCCAACGCATTTTTTGGACTAGCGCCTGGATTCTTGTGTAGGTTTTAATGCTAACACTACCTTTTTTTAGTTTTTCAAGAATAGTAGGATCCTCAGCTCTATAGGAATATGACAGCTCCTCGTTATTACCGACAGATTCAATAATTGTGCCATCATCTTGAATCATGACAATATCAATCGATTCATGCTCTTTCGTTTGACGTAAAGCTCTATGCGCATTTAATTCGGCGTTAAATACCGTTTGCGCAAAACCTATTCCTGCTGTGACCTTTGCCTCCATTTCAATGGACAGCTGATACATTTTTTCCTTAATGAATTGAATCTCCCCTTCGATGGCTCCTCTCGTACTGAAAACTGTATATCTCCCATTGCCTTCCTCAATTAAAGAACCATCAACCTGTTCACATAATTGCAGTAAATTTTCCTTCATGCGTAATTCTAAATATTGAATACGATATCCTTGCTTCATTCTTTCCTTTAATGAATCAAATTCTTTTATTTCGAGCATAACAGCACCAATTTGCGTTTCTTTATAATAGGACGTTTTAATTTTTTCGGTAAATAGCTGCACGGTGTGGTAAATTTCCGTTTTTGTCGGCGATACCCAATAGGAGGGAACCCCCATTTTTTTCAGCTCTTCATCGACTGACGGATAACATGTAATTGCGAAGTCTATTTTCCCTTCTTGCCACAGCTCATAATGGAAATCAAATAATTCTTTCGGATCAATGGCCACATCAAATTCCTTCAAATACATTTTCCTCACATTTTTCTCGATTTCCACCAATCCTTCTGACGCCATTTGTGCAGGTGATGAGATAAAATCAATACTTACATTTTCGATAAATTTTTGCATTTTATAGGATTGCTCAAGAAACCCTCTATAAATAGCTGCCTCAGAAAAGAAAATATACGTTAATTTTTCCCGAGATACGCTCGTTTGTGTGGCAACTTTAAAAGGTATGTATCCAGAAAATAGCCAAAAATCAACATCTTGATCATGAGCTTCTACAATATTTTTTGTTTCTGTAGCGATAGAATAAATATACGGAATAAATTCCATATCCTGCTCGATTTCATTTGCTAACTCGATAATTTTTTCTACGGATTTTATTGGGCCAACAACACCTATTTTATACATCTTACGTTCCTACCTTCTATGTCAAGCTACACTATTTATGACAAAAAATTCTTAATTATTCTACAGATTAACTGTAATTAGTATAGCGGAAAAATGAATATTTAGACAAATAAAAGCGATAAGTTTAGTTCGAACGCTACAAAAAAACCCCGAATAAAATCGTTATTCGGGGCTACAGCAAATTAAAATATTATGGATGCATTTGTTTATAAAGAAGTTCGAGCTTTTTAGAAAGTTTGCCATAAGCAGTTTGCCATGTCTTATAGGCAGCTGCCTTTTTATCTTCTGAAGCCGCTTCGTAAGTTTTATAAAGCTCATATACTTCCGTAACTTTTTTCAAATCACTTTCCGCCTGTGTTAGCTTCGAGTAATTTTTCACTACTTTTTTCTCAGTAGAACTAAGCTTGTCATACGAAATGCGAATTTTCGTTACTTCAGTTTCTAAATTGGCAATATATTCTCCATTTTGCTCAAGCCCATTTATCATTTCCACTAAATTTAAAGCAGATTCGTGTGCAGATTGTTGTTTCGCTTCTGCTTCAATAATTTTTTTCCGAACATTTTCATTTATTAAACTCGTCTGCTTTGACGTCAATTTTGAAAATGCTTTAATAACAGTCGCCGGATTTTTTTCGAATGACTTGTCATATTGCTTCATGAATGACTCTACTTTTTTCACATCAGAGACAGCCGTTGTTAAGATAGAAGCATTTGTAACTCGTTTTTTATCACTAGAACTCAACTTATTATATTGAGTTGAAAGCTCTTTAATTTTATCTATAGATACGGTATACAAATCGTTGTTTACAATTCCAGCAATTTCATTATCTAGTTTTGATACGTCTGGAACATTTCCATCTAATAGTTTCAGTAATTTTTCATACTCAGGTTTAGCTAAATGTTGTTGGTTTGCAGGTAACTTTGCATAAGCTGTTTGCACGGTTTGAATTTTCTTGACCTGCTTCGTAACATCCCTTTCTTCTTTAGCATCCTGTACTTTTTTAAGGAACGATTTGGTACCAGAAATATCTTTGCTTGCTGCTGTTAGTAAGTCATAATTCGTCACATACTTTCGAGCTGCAGATGATAACTTTTTATAAGTCGCTGTAGCACTCTCTACTTCTTTTTCTAATTGTTCCAGTGTAAAGTTGGTGATGTTAGCAAAAGAATCGATTTGTTTTTTTAGAGCTTCAGCTTTCGCTTTATCATCTGGCACCTTCCCATCGCTACCAACAGTCACATCTGGTGAATTATTCAAAAATTCTTTTGCATTATAGACAAGTGATTGCTGTAAACTTGTTAGCTTATTATAGGCTTTAAGTGTACTGCTATAGCTTGATTTTAACTTACTCTCTGAGACTCCTGATGTTTTCTTAAGGTTTAGATAGGCATCTATATCCTTAATAACTTTTTCAGCCGTTTTAAGATCTTTTTGCAATGTTACAATACGATCATAATCTATAATTTGGGCAGCTGAAGTTTTCGTTAAGTTTTTATAATCACTGATTATTTTATTTACATTATCTACAATTTCTTTCCAAGTCTCTTTTGTTGGATTAATTGGATACTGCTTGCTTCCTAAATATGATTGAATTAATGCGTTTAATTTCACAATTTGAATTTGCTCTGCATTTTCTGCATTCTGCAACTTCTCCTTATACATATTTGGAACTAATAGCATTTGCTTGTAAGTTAACTTTTCATAAGTAGAGCGAATCGATTTTGCAGCAGTCACTTGCTTGCCTGGTGTATCATTTGGCAACAATTTATCAAATGATTTTAAAAACTGCTCAATTTTCTTAATATCTTGCTTCGCTTCTTGTAAAATTGTTTGGTTTTGTACGATTGCTTTATAATCTTTTGACAGCTTCGACATTCGAGTTTCAATTTTGTTCACTTCCGCTTGTAAAGATTCTAAGCTAGAAGGGACATATTTGATATAAGAATTTTCGTAGGATAATAATGCCATAATTTGTTTATTAATCTCTCTTACTTCTGTAAGCTCATTAATATTTGACGGGTTATGCAATGCTACTTTAATCGCATTGTATAATTCATCATTGACATCTAAACTGCGCTGTAAATAGTCAAGCTTATTATAATCCGCTTCAAGATTTTTCAAAAACTGAGGTAAATCTTTTTCACTAACGCCTTTATCTTTTAACTTATCCAACTTTCCATTTAATGCATTTATTGCTGCAATATCTGCAAGTGCTCGCTTCAAGACATCATAATTAGTAACATTCGCCTTTGCAGCACTCGATAGAGATTGGTATTTTTTATCTAAGTCTTTCGCAAGTGCCTGAAATTCTCCAAAGGTTGTCAAATTATATTTGTTGCCATCCTTCAGTAAATTATTAATATTCTTCGTTAATGTCTCTGTAGGTTCTTTAGATACTGTAAGAACTTTTGAAGGAGGCGATTCTAGTGTCCGTGTACCTACTTTCGCAGTTACTTTCACCATAATATCTTTCGGTTCCTTGTCTAAGGCATCAGTAGGAATTGTATATGTTGCTCCCGTTGCCCCATTAATAATTGAAAAGACTTCTCCTACTTTATAAAACCATTGATAGCTATATGTAATTTGGTTACTTTGTAATTTCACACCATTTACATCGATCACATCTGCTACCACTTTAACAGTATCACCTGGTGTCACATAGTTAGTTGATGAGTAGCCTTCAAAAATTGGTTCACCAATACTTAAATTCAATGGCTTTATCGTACATTTATTACTTTCATAGGTTTTATTTGAAGTTATCGCTTTTACAATTATAGTTTTATTTTCTGCCTCAACAGGTACTTTTAAAGATATACCTGTAGCGCTAGGAATGAGTTTTTCCGAACCATCCGCTTCAATATAGTACCATTGATAACTGTTTACATATGTATTAGGCGGCAAATTTTTTACATCCGCTGTAATTACGTCATTGACCTTCGCATCTGCGCTTATTTTTATCGTTAATCCTTCTTCTGCCCCTACTACTGCTGGTGCAACAATGACTGCAGGTATTGCTGCAACTGAAAAAAGAAATTTTTTATTCAAGTCGATTGTCCTCCTTTATACCTTCTAAACATTTATATCGGTATGAATCTCAAAATTTCCCTCTATTTTGGAAATCTATCCAAAAAAGGAGATAGTGCTCACATCCTCGAATGCAAATAATATTTTTTTGACATCTGGAACTTCAACTTTTTTGATATGTTGCTTTAAACACATAAACTATTAAGCGCATTTAACGAATAAAACCAAAGAGGCATCTCAATGAAAGATTTGAGATACCTCTTTTCATGTATTTTAACACGCGTGTTGATTATCTAATTTCTTCCAATAAAAATTATACAAAAAGAGAGATTCTCATGTAAAATGTTAGTTACTACACAAACAATTACGAAATGAGGAATCTCTCTTGAACAAGAATAACACGATTTTTACACTCATTCAAACCTTTCTTTCAGAGGAAGAATGGCAATCAATCTTAAGCGAATTCGGTTATGTAGAAACAGCACGAAAATGTACAGTTCCCACGCTCATTTCGTATTTAATTGGTGCTGCCACGAACGAGTGGAAAAGTTTACGCCACGCAGCGGATGTGGGTCCAAGTAACGGTCTTGTTTCGGTGAATCATTCATCGCTTTCTAAACATTTAAAGGCACTTGATTATGGCATCATCAAACGAATTTTTGAAGTGATTGTCGGGAAGCTCAACCGTGCAGCTCGTCGTAAATTGAAATTGCCGAAAAGATTATTAGCCGTTGATTCAACTACCATTACAGTAGGCAAAACAAGATTACCTTGGGCTGTCTATCACGGCGAACGTTCAGGAATCAAATTACATGTTAGTTTTACTAATGAAACTGCGATGCCCTTAAAAGTCGTAGAAACAACCGGTTTAAAACATGATGGTCCCATTGGCGAATTCCTTGAAGATAAAAGGTTTATCCTCGTTTGTGACCGTGCCTACTTTTCTATTGATAAAGTCGATCGCTACCTGAAAGAATATCAACATTTTGTGTTACGTTTAAAAGACAATGTGCAATTAAATCGCAAAAAATCGCTCCAAGGTAGTCGTACCAACGATTCCAATGTGACAGCTGATTTTACTTGTACGCTTGGGACGCCACAAAAACAAACGAAAAAACGCCATCGTGTCGTTCAATTCATAGATCATGAAGATAAAGAAATACGTGTCGTGACAAGTTTAATGGATATCACCGCTGAAGAAATTGCCAACATGTATAAGTCACGTTGGGCGATTGAAAATTTTTTCCGTTGGATTAAACAAAACTTGAACGTACCTGTTCTATTCGGAACAACAAAAAATGCTGTATTCAATCAGCTATTCGTAGCCCTTATTGCCTATGTTTGTTTGAAATTTCTTCATACACAAGGGAATAAGAAAAATAATATCAAACCCTTATCATTCGTAGGTTTTACACGGATGTTTCTTTGTGCTGCCCTGCCAATAGAATGGCGAATCAGGGTGAAAGAAATCCTGGTGTTTCATTGGAACATAAATCATTCAACTACTGTATAATTTTGGTTAATCAACACGTGTGGTATTTTAATTTAAATTTTATGGGTATCTAAATACTGATGCCATACTTTATCTTCCTCATCTGACATCTCCCCAATAATTGTGGAAAAGTCAATCGTTCGACGAAAAAGGTCTTTTAATAAATGAAACTGTTCGAATGATCCTGTAAATATTTTAAGCGAAGAAGAATTGGCAATAACCTCAAGATTGCCAATCGTCGCCCCATTTAATTCTATACTGCTTAAATTTTTTAGTGCGCCAATTGCTCCCCCATCCTCTAATACTGTATCATGTAAAATGATTTCTCGCAGTGAATAACTGGATGTAAAACAATCTATATTTTTCAAATAACAATTTTCAAATTTCATCACTTGTAAATTCTTTAGGTGACTTAACTGTAATAAATCCTCTTCTTCAATATTTCGCAACTGGTGAATATACAATTGTTTTAAGGTAGTAATTTGAGATATTTGTTTTAACTGTTCTTTACTCACTATTGAAATTGATAAGGATTCAAGCGCTTGGCATTGTGGAAGGATTGAAAAATCTTTAACATCCGTTTGTGCCATTTCTAATTTTTTTAATCGCGGAATATTTACTAACGGTGTTATATCGAAAACTTTTGTATGATTAATATTTAATTCTTGCAAATACTCGAGGTTCGCTAATGGCGTTAAATCACTTAGCGGATTCTTAATTAAATAGAGTTTTTTTAAAGATAGCATGTTATTTAAAGGTTTTAAATCAGTCAGTTGATTGTTTGTTAAGATTAATTCTTTAACTTCTGTACAAAATCGTAACGGTTTAATATTCGTGAGTTTATTCCCAATTAAATAGAGTTTCTTTTTTTTCATAAAATTCTCAGGATCAGAAAACTCTTCTTGAACTATTTCTTTCCATAGAGAGTCCAAATCTTGCATCCATTTGGTTGCATCCTTGTTTGAGATTTGAGAAGATACTGGATTTAGAACGGGCAATTCAATGGCGTTTAGTACATCTAAAAAATGCGTGCTATTTTCATAATTCCAGTAGATATAATCCTCTTCTTGTTCAATTTGATAATTCCCCTGTAAAATCGTTTCAGAAATAAATAGTAGGAAATCTGATAATTGATTTGCTATAACATACTTTATTTCCTCATCTCGCCCAAAATTAATGACTTGTCCTATTCGCCCTTTATGATCTGGATCGACATCAATGCCGATATTATTGCCACCAAAATCTTTACTAATAGGTATCCAATAACGATTAATAGACCTCTCTTTTATATATCCAGTTGGGACAGAATAAGAAGCACCTTCCAATGCATGTTCTTCTTCTAACTGTTCCCATACTTGCAATTCCTGCAAAACATCATTTAATGGTAAAAACGGCAATCCAAAAAACAAACCTGGTCCGTCTTCCTTCTCTCCGTTATGCATTAGATAAAGCTCCCTCAATTCATCAGGAAATTTAATAGCCATCTCATTTTCTACCTTCTGTATCTCTTCCTCAGAAGCTGCTGGATTTAAAAAAGGTGAAAATAGTTCGTCTAATTGAACCTTTAATTTCTTCATTATCAACTGAATCATCTTCGTATCCCATCTCCTTATTCAAATATCAGAATCATTTTCTTCACACCCGCTGAAAGAAGTTAAACAGATTTCTATAAATTTAAAAAGACCCTTTGCATCAGTTGTTCGGTCTCCCCAATCATGCCAAAAATACAACACCTGACCCACTACTCCTTCTTCGGTTGGATCTGTATCAAGACAAAGATAATCGCCTCCACCATTTTCAGCAATCGGAATCCAGTTTCGATTCCAAAGCATTGGTTTAACATCCACACCATACTCTATATCTGGGAACAAATCATCTGGGTCAAATTCCTCCTGTAGAAACTTCCAATTTTCAATTATTTCCGAAATAGGAGAAAGTGTTAAATTTCTAACAATAGGCTCTACCCCTAAAGTCCAATTTTGCCCATTATAAATGCTATAAAAACTTTTCATCTCCTAGGTAGAATAAGATTTAAAGTTTTTTCGATTAGTTGGAATTCTTCAGCTGTAGCACCTGGTTGAAGATTCAATACTTCTTCACCATTTACGCCTAGCTTTGAATGATTTTTAATGATACGATCCCACAAATCTTTAGCTTGAGTATTCATTTGTAACCTCCACTCTAAATTTTTCCACAAAGAAATTTATCCTACTTAAAGATACCGCCATATTCACACATTATCTTTATGCAATTTCCTTGCCTGATGAGTTGCTAAATCCGCATATCTTGTAGGTATTGGTAAACGGCTATCTTTTTCAATAAAATGCATCGTTATGTTTGTAGCTGTTTCTATATCAATCTTGTTTCCACATGAAACAAATATAGGTTTAACATCCTTTCTGCTTCTTAGAGCACGACCATATACTGCCCCATCAATGACAATATCCGTAAACGCTCCTGCTTTATTTTCCGGCATGATAAAATCCGTATTTTCAATTTTATAATACGTTTTCGCTACGCCAATTGTCGGTTTTTCTAAGTAGAAAGAAGCATGGGTAGCAACTCCCATATTGCGCTTATGTAAATAACCATTTCCATCGAACATATAAAGGCTTGGATTTGTTTTCAACTTTTTTACAGCTTCTAAAATAAGAGGCAATTCACGAAAAGCTAAAAACCCAGAAATATAAGGAGTTGTAATTTCATCCATGTAATCAACTTGTTCCACTAACTTTTTTGAACAAAAGTCAAAAACCTGAATGCAACAAACTCCATATTCTTTATTATTTTCAGCCCAATAGGCAATATCCACTCCTGCAACAAGCTTAATTTGCTCATCAGAAAAATTGTTTTGTAGAGAAATACGCTTTCTTAATTCATTTTGTTGCGTTGTATAGTTTAGGATCATTTCTTCTATTTCCATGAAGTTGATCATCTCCCTTCTATACAACTATACACAAATAATGGTATTTGTCATAAAAATAGCAAAGCAAAACCTCCTAATCCATACTAGTACTGTGAAATCTGCACAATACGAAAAGGTTAGGAGGTGTAAATAATTATCTATTATCCGCTACTATGAATTGGTCTTCTATTATAGGTGTCATAGCCAAAGCAATGGGTATGATTTCCTTCATCTACTCTAATTCGAATGGACATGCCTTCTCCTACATTGGTGTTAATAGAAAACTGACCATTAAAGGCCTGGACCCGCTCTTGCATACCTCTGATCCCCATTGAATCAGCTAGAATGATATCATCCATCTTACATCCTACACCATCATCAGAATAATTGATTTCAAAACCATCTTCTTTTTCTACTAGATGAATTTCAACAGTATTGGCAAATGAGTGCTTCAAGGCATTGTTTAGCAGCTCTTGGAAAAGTCGATAAATCATCAAGTTTAAACGCTCATCCTCCAAGTAAAGACGATCGATTGTGTAAATTAAAACGAAATCGGCACGCTTATGTATTTTTTGAATAAGCTTCTCAAGCGCAGCATTTAATCCCAATGTATCTAATAAGGGTGGCTTCAAATTTTCACAGTAGCCTCTTAAGTCATTCACTGATGTAATCATATGATCATGTATTTTAGTAAGGTTCGATTGAATATCCGCCTTTTTCTTTGCATGTATAAATACATCCATTTCTCTAGCAATATGGAGCTGCTCTTGTAAAATCGTATCATGAAGTTCTTGAGCTAATTGATATTTTTCTTCCTCAAATCGTAGCCAAAGTAGCTTACTAAGCCACGGCAGCTGACTTTTATCAGCTTCCTTCATATGCTTTAACTGTTCGAGAAGCTCCTCCACCATTTTTGTATTTTCTATAAAATTATTTAAATATAAAAGTAATAATTCAAGCCATAACAATTCCTCATCCTTTAGATAAATGGATTTATTATGGTCTACAACTAGTATTCTTTTATAATTAACATCTTGGTGGATAAAGGCAATATAAAAATGATCCGTTTTCTTTATATCTCCCAAGCGAAGTTTCTCTAATAGTACTTCGTCAATTTGATTTGGTGTATATTCTTTTGATTTGCTCGTTGAAATAACTTGATGTGTTTGCAAATCATAGGTTAATACGTAAACATTATCAATCTCAAGATGTACAGCAATTTCCTTAACAAATTTCTCAAGTAAGTCCTCAATTTTTACGACCCTTCCGATACTATCAACTGTCGTATACAATCGATGAATATAATCTCCTTTTGTTGAAAAAAGAATTTTTCGCTTTTGATAATCTACTTTCTCTTTTATGTAAAAAAGTGCTATTAACGACAAAAATACAAAAAAGAATATTTCCGTCATTTTTGAAATAGATAAATCAGTAATCGAATAAAGACCCATTAATAGCCAGATCGTAAAAGCAAATGAAAAATTAAAATAATGGCGTAAACGCGTAATAAAATATTCCATATCAAAGATACGTTCAGTGAGCTGTGTAAATATAAAGCTATAAGGGATTAGCATTAAGAATAAGGAGCATACTTCGGCAGATAGTAAATAATGATTAAATAAGATTACTGGTAGTGCATATAAAAAAAGGAAAGGTAAAAACGGAATAAAAACACTAATCAATAAAATTTTTAGTTGTGGCGTTTTATGTTTAAGATACCCTCTTGTCATAATACATAGTAGGATTGTTAAAAGCATTAAAAACATCCCCAGAATAATGTATGAATGGATAAAGTAAGTAGATGGATAAATTACACTTAAAACGCTAATTAATATAGTAAATAAAGGAATTATATAAAGTGCTTTTACATTTTCAAAAAAGGCCCATTTTATATTTAAAAATTTAAAATATTCCTTCAAGAAATGAATTAATAGTACTAAGCACAGTAGCATAGTACTACGATTCACAACAATACCAACATAATCAAGTCTACTCGAAGCCCCACTACTAACATACGCTAAAGAAACAGTTAGAATAAATAGAATTAGTAAATTAATTAGGATGTTATTTTTTTGCTTATAATTTAAATACACTGTAATAAATAAACTAAGTAAATAATAACAAAAGGGAACTGCCAAAACATAATAAAATTGTTGTGGTATGTCTAAATGCTTTATTTTTACTTCAATAAGTTTTCCATCTGGCTTCATTACTAACAATTCATTTGCTGCTCTAATTACAGAATCATATTTTAGCTTAGTATCATATTCTATCCGAGTACCATCAACCTCTAAAATTGTATCTCCAGACATTACATGATTATCATCTGCCCATTTTTTGAAATATGGTTCAATTACAAACCATTGTCCATCTTTTTCCTGAACTTTAATATTTAAAGAAGGCGAGCTATAAGTTACATAGAACAGATATATACCGATTACTAAGTAGACACTTATAGCTAGCCACAACCATTTAATTTTTTTAAACCTTAGTACCAAATTAAACCTTCTGAACTGTATTCTTCATCAAAAGAATCCAGAATTGCCTTTTGTTCAATTTCTGTAACACCAAGTATAGAAGCTTTTTTTTCTTTTAACAAAGTTACTAACGACGGATTTTGCTCTAAATATTGAATCATGTTCATCATTACAAATCTCCTCATTTCATTAGTTATTTTCTTACATTTATTGCAGTCACATATTTTTTCACAAACTTGTTTTACAATTATTTTACAAGGTATTAATATCCAAATATGTAACTACAACTCCATTATACTATCTTATTACATATATTCAACAATATTTTCTACAAATTACTA
The DNA here is from genome assembly GCF_030348505.1 of Lysinibacillus sp. G4S2. Classification (NCBI taxonomy): domain Bacteria; kingdom Bacillati; phylum Bacillota; class Bacilli; order Caryophanales; family Bacillaceae; genus Lysinibacillus; species Lysinibacillus sp. G4S2. The sequence continues at coordinate 3,418,716 of NZ_JAUCFJ010000002.1, forward strand.
AAAAACAATAGATAATGTAGTATTTTTGCTTAATATACATTTCCCCTCTTCAAATTATCAGATAATTATTACAAATATCTATATCCAAACGTGGTGACGGAAACTACGGAGTCATCGCCGGAAAGAAAAGCGACAACGAGGGATAGAAGTCCCAAGGTGACGGATAGAAATTGCGGCGACGGAAACCATGGAGTCATCGACTGATAGAAGTCTTGGAACGACGGAAAGAAAGGCGAACACGATGGATAGAAGTCCCAAGGTGTATACATTCATTATTACAATATAAAAGTAAGCGCCAAACAGCGCCCACCTGTTACTCAGGGCGCTATTTGACGCTTACGATCGAAGCATATTTACACGCGAAGGCAATAAGAAATCGTATTGCCACTGCCTTCGCGATACGATTTCTATTACATGCTGTAAAGATAATAATAAAGTTTAGAAAAATCCTTTGCGATTAGAGAATCTCGCTCTATAAAAAATTGCATTGTGCCAGAGTCTGCTATCATGGCATATGTCTTTTTAGCATCGCCCTCCATATCTAATTGAAACAGCAGCTCAGCATTGCCATTATTCTCATCAAAACTATTTTTATCCATAAATGCATAGCCACCTATTTTCGTGCCGCTACCATCTGTTTGATCAAAATACTTTGAATATGCAGGGCTCTCCATTGGTAAGTCATATTGAACGGAGCGAGGATCTGTGTACGGTACTAATTCTTCTCGTAATGTTGCCTTAAATGCATAAGGACCACCAAAGATAATTGGTTCGCATAGCTCATACTCCATTTCCTCATCAGAAAAAGGCTCTATATCATGAGATGGCTCAAAGTCCGCATAATACCGACAATAATAACCATCCTCGTAAACACCATAATCCTCATCTGCCAACACAAAAAACTGTAGAAGCCCTTGCTGCGGATAATCTTCCAGCGAAGGTAACTGAGAAAAATTAAGCTGTGCCAAAAACATATAAGGTATGCCACTACTATGTACAGGAAAACTGTCACCTAACTTACAATAAGGTCTTCCACCTAATTTACTATCCGTATAAGTAACTGACTCCTCTACTGCTTGTAAAGCAATCACCTGCTTTAATGAATGCTTCATTATGTATCAATCCTTTCTCGTTGCTCTTAATGATTTCTCTTATTATACATACTCTATATGAGCAAAAAATCTTCAAATAATTCCCATCAAGTAAAATAAAGAAAGTAGCACCTCTTTTGGTTACGATTATTAATTCTTTAGAAGGTGTGTAGTATTTGGTGCTTCCATAAAAAACTTATTCCTACTCACTCTTTTGATTGGAATAAGCTTATTTAATATAACAATCTTTTACTCTTTTATAGTTAAAGGAACTACTGTTAATGCTTGTCCAATTTCCCCCATTGATTCAATTAGCTTTATAGCCTGAATGTATGGATAGTCCTTTACAAGTTCACAAGGAAGATTTTTTGAACACTTTAATAAATCCGAAGCAGATATCTTTATGTGCAGAACGTTTTTTATTTTGACTAAATCTTTTAATCCCCCATTCGGTGAAGCTGTTAACAGAATATTACAAGTATCAATAGGGTCACCTAACTCCTCGTCCTCTGTCTCACTAACACAGCCACTATCAATCCAACGTGTAAAATCTGCGGCGATGATAGTTGCATTTTGTGGATTCATATCTCCGGAACCCACCGAGAAAACCTTACTCTCTTCTGCATTGAGTGCCATTAAAAAGACAGTACCGCCTCCGTCATCACCGATAGCAAGATAACCTTTGGCATATTCATTTACTTCCCACGTCTCGTTTCTTTCTATTATTTCTTCAGTCCCGTAAATCAACACACCACTGGCACTAGAAAGGCCATTAGTGTATTTAAGGAATATTCTATATTCAGCGGGTAGATTAAAGTTTATCATGTCTTCAATGGCAAGTATTTCTTTTTCGCTTGCTGCTGCATATTTATTTAAGTCCTTACTATTAGTTAAATCAAACATTTTTCACCATCCTGTGTAAATACAAAAAGAACACCCAAAAAGTTAATCTATTGATATATATTTAGCATCAATCGAATCCACTAGCCAAACATTATCGTTTCCATAGTAAAATTTAACACCCTGGTCGTAGGCTTCCTTTGCTTTAATCCTCAATATTCGAGGTTCATGATCTCTTCTTTTTCCAACGAGCATAGCGGTCTCCAAATCGACTGATAAATGTACATATTGTCGTGTTTGCGGAAGTAGTCCCTCTATCATTATTTTCCCCAGAAATCTCTTAGCCGTACCATGGTACAATACATTTGGTGGTATTCTTTCTTCTTTTGCTATCTTATGGATACCATTTGAATGTCCATATAACGCTCTAATTTTATTACCCTGTATTTCATGCCGCTTCTTCTCTGCCATATTGACCATTTCAATAAAATCATTAACCTCTAACTTGCTCCACTTCGGAGTGGCTAAAAAAGCGGCTCTTAATTGTTCAAGAGAAACCCAGCCATCATCATCTATTTCTAACTCATATTGCCACGGAGCGTGTCGAAGTGCATACGAAACTTCCTTGCTTAATTCTTCATAAGACATTATTTTTTCTCTCCTCAGTCGTTCAAAGATTTTTCAATAATAGAGCTATTCCTTTGTAACCAATGTCTTGCCTCTTTGCCCACTAGAATTATTGGCTGTTCATGTGTACCAACACTGATGCTTTTTATAAAGAAAAATTAATGCTATCGTATCTGTTGCTAATATATCGAGTAAATTTTCAACATCTTTTAGATTCATATTTATATATATATATTCCTTTTTATGGTAGATGCTATTGAACATTTTATAAAAAACCTCGAAAAGCTTTTTACTAATCAAGGTAATTTAGATCTGTTAAATCTTGTTTCGCTAAATCAAGAGCAACAGATAATTTAATTTGATTTGACTTACTAAGCCCTTGTGAATACTGATGTAATGTTATAGTCTCAACTATCGCTTCTGCTTTACAATTATTCCGATCTAATTCAATCTCTGCTATGATGTTATCATTTATTAAAACCTTATAAATGTCCTCACCTTGTTCAGGTATCCAATGAAGAATATATGCAGTTCATTTCTGGGTATGCATGTTGTATCATTTCAAGAAGCCTTCTATTTTCATCTTTTTTCTTTTTTCAAAAGTGACTGATTAGATTTAATAAGACGTTCTCTTATTTCTTGTTCAGTTTTACTTCCAATAAGTTTTCTATTTTGCACTCTTATTGCTCCAATCATAAATCACAAAATTTCTATACTGAATGAAAGAAAGTAATTCTCCAACTCTAATTACCACTCAAGTCTATAAATTTATTTAAGGGGCAATATTCGACAGTCCCTATCAAACCACCGATGCTCTGCTAAAGTTAAATGGATCCATGTCCTCTTCTTCTAACAAATCCTCAAATTTCTCCGCCCCATATTTTGCAAAATCATATTCAGACTCTGAAATGAAAAATGCTAATAGTAATTTTCCGTCGTTTTCGTTAGAATCTGTACAGGCAATACTATATTCTTCCGGAAAAGCATTCAACTCAGTAAAATAGATAGCACTTTTATTATATTTTGTACAAAAGCTGCATCAATGTTCTCTACTCCACTTATCGCTAAGCCTCTCCCAATATGCATTTGATTATGAACACAGTAAAATACCGTATTTCCAAGAATGTAACCTGAACTATTAAATGCTCCATCAACTACCATGGAAATCTCAAGATAATTGCCCATTATTTCTGTATATTTACTCAAGCCAAGTGTAGTATAAACCAAGCATTCTTCAAAGACATTTTCATACTTCAAAATTTGGATACAAGGCATTTCTTCACTAGATTTATACACCTCTCGATCGATTGGCTCTCCTAAAAATTTAGTGTAATGATCAAAGTAAAGTTCGCCATAGTTAAGCATCCAATCTCTTCTCTTCAATCTACTATATAAGGCATTCAGTAAATACAAATTATTGTCATTTTTAAATTTCAACTAAGGACAACACTTCAAAATCAGCACAGTAAAATTTAATAATGCCGTTTTCATAATCTTCTACTAAATATTTATTACTTGATTCAAAACCATTATTACTTAAATTATTAATGGTAAAACCCATTAATTGGTTGTAACTGTTTCCAAATCCTATTAAATCAAGGACAGAAACATCATTAAATTTCATCTTCAACATATACTTTTTTCTATCCAATTCTACTAAAAAATCTACTTCTAAATAGGAAACCTCATCATAATATGAATTGTATCCTATAAAATAATGGAAACTAGTAATATAAGTAACATTCGTTGAATTAAAATTGGGAATCTTTTTTGGAATTTCTGTTTCTTCATACCACTCTTTTGTCATTTGTATTATTACTCCTTTGACCATTGTTTATGATTAAAGATACCCTCTATCTTCAATAGCAGCACTTTCATCTGCAATAAAGACCGTATTCCCGATTAGGCCAAGTTGTAAATAACCTGGTGGATACTTTACATCTACAATCCAAGCATAGCAGTCAATATCCATAACATAGTTCTCCAATTCAATTGTAGAATACTGATCGTTTAGAAAATTCTTTGAAACGATAAAACCACCATATCCATCATTGTTTATTTTCTTATTCATACTCTTTAATTTTTAATAGCACATTGCAAATTCGAACTGCTAATTTTTTTTGTTCATCTTTAGATAATTGTTCATCACTAACGTCTTTTATACAGAACGATTGCAACTCATATTTAACATCTTGAAAACCTTTCACTCCTGTTAATCCCTGATTCAATAAGTATTCAGCGAGTGTAGTATAAACAATGAATTTTTCACTTTTTGTATTCCTACAATCTCTATCAAATCGTTGCAATACAGCGGGCACCAACGAATCTACATTTTTATTTTCTAACACAAGATTGTTTAAAAATTTTTGGACTTCTTCTATTAATTCATCATAATACCAACAAACACTTGAATAATAATCTAGCGGCATTTTTTTCAGCTCTTGTAAAACACGTTTTTGTCTAGAAAACAATTCATTAAATTGTTCTAGCGTTAATTTATTTTCTTGTTTAATTACTGTAAAATCCAATTCCGTTAGTGCTTGTTCAATATAATTCTTAAAAGTAAAAAGAACTTTTAGATGAGTAATTATTATTTCTGAAAATATTACAAAAACCATTGCTTTATCTGTTTCACTTTCTTTCGGCAACATATCATATTCATAAAAAGCTCTTGCTATCGCCTCTTTCCTACTCATTTTTTCTTCCTCAACTAATTCACCATAAACTTCATATATATAATATTTGTATTCTTCATAACTAAACACCAAATCTAACTCCTCCTACCACTTTACAAAGTCAGGTAACAATTAGATTATAACTTCCAAATAAGTTTTTTTCAGTTAATAAATGATAAATAGTCTGTTTCTCCGTAATCTTTTACTCCTTTCAACTTATTAATACAAAAAAGCACTTGATGCCTACAATCAAGTACTTAAAACTCCAACAATATTTCATTAGTTTATGTTCTTTTCTATTACATCACCTATTTTAATTGATTTCTTCCGGTATTTTAAATAAGCAAAGAGTATCTAATGCTTCAAAAATGTTGTCGCCGAATTTATATAATGAGCTTGCATTTTTACCAAATACCTTACCCGATTGAGAGATAAACATAATTAAATAACCACGATATGCTTCACCCACTACAATAAGAGGCTCATTTATCCGCTCCTCAAATTCCTCAAAGTCTTCTTTTTCATAATAATCCCCTACTGTTTCTTCAGGGCTAAAATGAAATATTTCTATACTTCCGTCAGGGTGTTTAAATTTATATGTCATCCCACCAAAAACGGTTAATACATCAATCACCGAATCATACACTTGATATCCCATCGCTTCCAAAAACATTACGGTTTTAGTTACGTCAATCTTATTATTTGGATTCCAGCCTACCTGTAATAGTATATCTCTCGTTTTTACCGATAAATTCTCCATAAGTACTCTTTACCAATTCCCTCTCTCAAAATCATCATTATCTATTTCTTTAACAAATACCGATATCCACAATGCGGTATGCTCAATTGGATCAGTTTCAATATATATACCATTTGAACTAACATAGACTTCTTCAAAATCATCATATTCAAAACTCGGCTCTACTTGGAGCACTTCATCAATATGCATACCAATATGTATCTTGTTAAATAATAACCCTTTTTAATCTTTCAATGCCGTTATCTTAAAGAGCTTCCCATTCATCAAATTGAACCACAGGTCTACAGAATCTTTAATTTCATATCTAATAAAAAACGTTGTAACCAACCTTGACTTCTCATCCATATTAGCAATTAAATCGTAGAACTGGCTTATATGACTATAAAGCTTAATCCCTCCAAGTCCTACCCAAGGAACAATAGGTAAATTGTTATCAATCACTCCACTCACTCCCTTTACAGAAACTAGGATAAATTCTCTCTGTTTTGCTTTACTCTGAACAAATATCCAGAATATAAAAAACAAAGCATACTCCATGTTGTTTATTATGGTTGGGTATCAAGACCATCCAGTATTGGAATAATACCACTCGCACCCTCATTTATAAACATTAATTATAAATATTTACACATCCGTTCGGAAAAATCCTATTTCATATGGAAATAAATATTCATCCCCTTTTCTATCTACCACATTTGTACTAGTCTCTATTTTTTAAATCTCTTTTTCATTCTTATAACAGCTAGTGTCTTGTATATCAATATTCCTTCCTGGATACCAACCAGACTGTTTTTATATTTTAATTGTTTCTTCAGAAAATGGTTTCATAATAGTTTCCTCTTAAAATCATTAATAAAATCTGTCCGACATTAGAAGCTGGGGTAAAGCACAACAAAAGATTACCTCAACATTCTGCAGGTTAACTCCCAAGCCTGATGCTCCCAACTTTATCCTTTATTCTCTTCCAGACCTGCTTTGTCATAGCTTTCTTCTTCCACAAGACTCCTTCTAACTCATGTTATAAGTCGGAATAAGCCTCTTCCAAAAATGATATCTCGAATAATAAGTGAATCTTTAAAATACTCCACCAAGATGTTCTCCTTATTATTTCCAGGTATTTATCGCCACTAATAAGTACTCGATTCTTCTAGTAGAATTTTTGATAATTTTGTTCCATCAAACTTATTCCCCCATCCTTAATCCTCTTTAATAGAAAATTTTTCAAAAGGTTTAATGTCCGGCAAAGGGAAATTGTTTACAATCATAGTATAAATAAGTATCTCTAATGAATTTAGACTCTCTTCACCGTACCCACTTATACTACTATAAGCATGACTTTGTCCAAGCTCATGAATGTCTGTTAATAATGTATCAATAGATTCATCAATTTTTTGATATAAATTATACAAATAATAAAATTCATTTTCAGTTAATCGTTCAAAATCGTCTTCATCATATTCTTTAGATTCCAATAGACCATCTGGAATTAATTCGGCTGTTGCTGAATTACAATCATCTAAATTATTAGAACTTGTGAATTCCCAGAGGTAATTTACAACTGGTTTCCAGTCACTAAGATCATAGTTTAAGGTTATTAGTGCATTTTCAAAACAACTTATGCCATATGCAACTCTACCTCTAAATGAAATTTCTTTAAATTTTCCTATGTCCTTGAATTTTCCCTTTTTCTTTATTCTCTCTCTTTGTATGTCAAGTACATCTGTAATTCCGAACTCTTCAAACCTTTCTAATAAATATACATGTCCGTATTGTAAAGCTAACATTCTTTCTTCTGTATAAATAGGTATTAATGTATAAAAATTAATGATTCTATTTTCCGAATCTATAAAACTTCTCATTTCTTTAGATGTACTGATTAAAATACACGATAATGCTGTATTGAAAGCGAATGGAGTTGGAGGTTCCCCATTTGGCAGCATGACTCCTTCTTCTAACCATCCATCATATTGATGTGGAATGTGAGCAACCATTCTCAACCACTTCAAAGGCCAGTAATAATCTTGGTTCGTCATTTCATTTCTACTTATTGGCCAATTTGCAGGCAACTTTAAGACTAATTCAGCGTACTTACTTCCCTTACATTCTTCTGAAACATCCATTGCACAATCACTCATTCCTGTAGTTACAAGCGTGATAAAATCATTTTCTTGCGACGGCAGGATAACTTGAATATCGATTGCCACCCTACTGCCAGGTATGATTTCACTGATTGTATTATTGATAGGACCAAACTGTTTTGTTATAAAATCTAAAATATCTGTGGTTTCATTTTGCATACTAGCTTCATCCCTTTCTTTTCTACTGGGTTCATGGCTAATATTATCCCTATATAATATCTAACGGCATTGAGATGCTGTCCTTTTTGTATCACTTGTAAAACTCTTCCACTGAAATTACTTCCATAGAGATACAATAAAACTCAATAAATTCGAATCCATCATTTTCACCATATCCACTATCATCATGTACATGATAACGCTGGCTGCTTACCAAACCTTGCTCCTTCATATCATGAATAATTAAGTCCCTCGACAATGGAAAAGTTGTTGCTTTTCTTATCGTTAAATCATCAACATTATAATATCTAATCTTTATTTTGAATGGTTCCTTTGTTTGTAAAAGGGTAACATGAAATGTAAGATCCATTGTTCCAACATAATTATCTTCAAAATCATTTCCAACATTATATTCAATATTTACTATTCTCTCGTAAAACCATGTACCATCTAGTGTCCGTTTAATCAGTTCTTTGTTCTTTAAATGCATAATGTTCTAACCACCTTTTTATCTACAAGAATATCCTGTTCTATATACCAGAAACCTAATGGGACTCATACTAGGTATAAATATTGTTAGGTTCCTTTATCCTAATCAAACAGGAACACTAATGTAAATTCCGAACAAACTAAGTAGTAATATTAGTATTGTTATCTAGAGCTATAATTGTAATCTCCTCACAAAAAAATGTATTCATATTCATGCAATGATTAAATATTTTCTTGATATTTAAATGTATTGTTTTGCTACCTCACTTTTAGGTTTTAAGTTTAATATTTGTTCAGCTAATGTTTTAGCTTCTTGATCACTAAGTAATTTATCAGGTATGTCATTAAAAAATAATAAATATTCTTTAAGTTCTACTTCATCTTCATCAAATTCTACTGCCTTTTTTGCGTGATAAAATGCCGCTTGATAAGCCCCATTTAAATGACATAATGGGTGAGATAGTATAATTGAAGCAATATAGTGAAGAAAAGCTGTTTCCTTCCTTTTTAACAGGTCTAAAACAAAAGAATAATATATGATGTTTTCTGATTTATAACACAATTCCAAAATACTGCATTCGAAATCATCTTTAGCCATACCATCCACAAAGGCTATGGCTTCTGTAAATTTTAACGAAAAAATTAAGTTTTCTAGTCTAGTTTTCATTTTAGATTTACCTCGCTTACTGTTATATCAGAGAAGTATCAACCCAATTTAGAAAAATAGTTTTTAATTTCATTCCCTAGATAAATTTTTGCTTCACCATTTATAATGATGTTTGTATTCTTAAAATCTACACTTTCTATCCCAACCGCTTCATCAAATCTTAATTTTTCAAATGAACAATCAATAAACTTCACATTATGAAATATCGATGAGTGAAAACTAGAAATATCAAAATTTACATCTTTAAATATTACATTTGAAAAACTCGCATTAATAAAAGAACAATTACGTATCTCTGAGTCAACGTCGTTTCAGAAAAATTACACTCATAAAAACTAGTTCTAAAAGCATTAATACCTGCAATATTTGATTTCTTAAATATTGCATAATCAGAGTTCCCTTTAATATAAATATTATTCTCAAAAGTACTACCGCATAAAGAAGCTTCACTTAAGTAAACTTTCGAAAAATCACATCCCTTAAAATTCATTTCTAAAATGCTACTATTGTTTAATCATTATCTGTAAATATTCCGAATCATCACCAAAACGTGTGGTTGATTTCCATTCCGGCTGAGCGCTTTCCTAGGGGCGTCTAGCCTTCACTTTAATCAATTTATATACAAAGGCTAGTGTCATCCACAACTTTTAGAATTAAATATAGTCTATTACATTTAATATAGTGTCTCTTAGTGCCTTATACCGTAAGTCATCATGAGTTAATGCTTGTTCGTAAATTTCCAAAAATAAAATTTTTAATTCTGATCTTTCATGTTGTGTCAAATCATCATCAATTTTTTCAAGTAATTGAAAAAAACTACCTAGCATAATACAAATGTCAGATTCAATATTTTCATTTTCGTCAATTAGATATTCATTGTCAGGTAGTATGTGATTACTAGCCTTGTATATCACAATTCCTATCATCTCGTTATTCTGTAAAACAATTGAAAAGTCTACGGTCACCTTTACTTCAATGGAAGGCTCTGTTCTGATCCATTTTTCAGAATAGGACAGTAAAATATCCCCTTCAACATAGTACTCGGTAAAATCTGATAATTTACAATCAAAATTCCCTTCCTCACTTATTTTAATATTGCCACATTTCACCTCCTTGAATACTATAGACATTTTATCTCTTTTTACTTTTATTGGCTCTTTCAATTTTATAACTGCACTTATAAAATCCAAACTGTCTTTATCAAATAATATAGTATCTACATCAGACCATAACCAATTAAAACTACCATAACTTGTATTTTTCAGCATTTCTATTTCGTAATAATTTTTCCCTTTACCAATCCATAGACTAGACAAGTACCATCTTATTTTTATATTGCTTATTATCTGTCTTTCATTAATCATTATTCCCATGCCTATTTGTGTAATAGCTGCTCTGCAGATAGCATAGTACACTTAAACTTTTCAACGTCTCCGCTTTCACCTTTACACATTTCCTCCCTTTATACCTTTAAATTAAAATCTTTAAATTATCCTTGCGTTGTCTGTTTGTCTTTTCCCAATCTAAAACAGATATATCTCAACCTACATTTTCCAAGTATACATAAAGAAAGGTTAATTTTTCCACGAAAATATTTTACAAAAATTATAATATCTAAGTTTTCCTTATAAAATCTTGATAATTATAAGTTAAAGTTTCATTTACAAAGGTTTTTTCAGCAGTGAACTACTTGTTGAAGAAACTAAATAATAATCAAAAGGATGAATGTATATGAAACAAAAGCTTTCACCCATTTCTGCCAAAGAGAGGATTGAATCACTCGATGTATTAAGGGGGTTCGCATTATTCGGAATCATACTAGCAAATATTATTTGGTTCCTTTATCCTGTCTACATGCAGGAGGATCCAAGTTTTAAAAATGAATGGACTTCTTTTTGGAATCAAGCTGGTTACACAGTCAAATCTCTTCTTTCTATGTTTGTCGATGGAAAATTTGTCATGCTCTTTTCCATGTTGTTCGGTTTTGGAATGGTCATCATGCAGGAAAGAGCAGCAGCAAAGCAATTAAACTTCTGGGGAATTTATTCTAGACGCCTAATTGCGTTATTTATTTTCGGTTGTATCCATGCATACTTCATTTGGTTCGGAGATATTTTAACGGACTACGCAATTTTAGGATTATTGCTCCTTCTTATGCATAAGTTAAAGCCTAATGCTATGTTAATCATTAGCTTAACTTTATATAGTCTACTTTTTGGACTTTTAACGTTTGGAGCTTTATCTTCCGATTCTACTATGACAATACCAATGTCAGAGGAAAGTCGTCAGCTCATGCAAGTTACGATAGATGCCCATCAAAATGGCAATATTCAACAATTAATGGATGCTAATTTTATGGAAAGAACTTTTTATACAATGCGTAATGGGCTATATGTTCTTTTTCTAGGTAATCCTATATTTTATTTATTTTCAAATCTTCCGTTTTTACTGATGTTCTTATTCGGGGCAGCTATCGCGAAGAAAAAATGGCTTCATCGTTTTGAAGAATACCGAAAAGGTTTTTTCATTACTTGGCTAATGACATTAATAATTGGTGGAACATTGAGCTGGATACTACCTTTCCTTTTAGAAAATTCATCTGCTGCTCAAACAATACAATATATTAGCTCACCGCTCCTAACTATCTTTTATGCTATTAGCTTGATCTTCATCTATCACACGGTTAAAGGGAAGAAAGTTTTACAGTGGTTAGCGTTCCCTGGAAGAATGGCATTCACAAACTATATCGGGCAATCTATCATTTGTACATTTTTATTTGGGCCGTTTGCATTTGGTGTATACGGAAAACTACACTTAACGACAGCCATCATCATCGCCATTGTCATTTTTGTGCTACAAATGATTATTAGTAAACTGTGGTTATCCAAATTCCGCTTCGGACCATTGGAATATGCTTGGAGATCTTTTACTTATTTAGGCATTAAGAAGGAATCAAAAAATGCTTAGGTTGCAATTTGGTGAAATTTCTCTTTGATTCATATAAAATTCTCGATAAAACGAACTAAAGGGCTGCCAGTTGACAGCCCCTTTACGTTTTTTTTCTAAGTTGTATCCTATTGATTTTCCAGCTTTTTATACCATCTATCCTTCTACGCCTTATCTGAATACAAAAGGAAATATACCCTAAAAAATTATAAGATGCTTGAAATACTTTTTCCATCAAACGCATTTCCCCATCCATTATTCTCTTCTATCGAGAATCTCTCAAAAGGATTGATATCAGGTAAGGGTACATTGCTTTTCACCATATGGTTGATTAGTATCTCTAGTTCATCTAAACTATTTTGTCCATATTCCACTATTCTACTGTATGCATGACTTATACCAATATCATAAATCGACGTCATTACAAAATCTATTTTTTTATCAATATTTTGGTATAATCGATGGAGGTATTTGAAGTTTTTTTCATCTAAATATTCAAAGTGATGCTCTTCATATGATTTAAATTCCAGTAAATTTTCTGGGATTATTTCAGCTACAATGCCGCCCCAATCATCTAGATACTTTATACTCGTAAATTCCCACAAATATTCTAAAACGATTCTCCACTCATTAACATTATAATTTAAAGCTATTAATGTATTCTCAAAACAGCTAATTCCGTATGAAACTCTACCATTCAATGATATTTTTTTAAAATAATTTATGTTCATCGCAAGACACCATCCTTTATTTACCACTCAAAATATCGCTAACTTTCTTTTAAATATATATGAATTTTCACAGACAGGCTTTGAAGTTCTGAAGCTTTTTAACAATATCACTTTGTTTTATCTAGATACAAAATTTCAGATAGTTTACTACCTTCAAAGGTATTTCCCCATCCATTATCCTCTTTAAGTATTAATAAGTACTCAACTTTCGCACCCTGAAAGATCGAAACATTGCTTGAAATAACTAGGCAGAGCTGCTAACCATTTGTTCATTTGACTTTTAAAAATGTCCATGTTTAAAACAACTTTAGCTTCTGCTAAAGTTTGAAAAATATCAATCAGTGATTGGAGAGCTGTGAGATAATCCATGTCTATAACATCTTCACACAGCACATAAAATAAATTACCAAATGTCTTTGAATCAGCTTCTTTTCGCCTTTGCCAGGCTATCAAAACATAACGCGTAAAAATAATCGTTGTATGGCTAATCAATAAATCAGATGAACGCCCTTGAAACTATTTTTCTAACTGTAGCAGTGATTTATTGCATTTAAAAAACACTTCAATATCCCAACTCATGCCGTAAATGCGAATGATTTCTTCATTGTCGAGCGTCGTATCTGTACTCAAAATAGCGAGCCATTCACTACGTTTATTGCGATTACGGATAAAGAGAATTTTCTCTGGAATCCCGTTATCTAATGATAAAAAACCTTCCACTATGTGAAAGGTAAATTTTCTAGTATAAAAACAACCCTAAGCTACTGCTTGCATTTCCTTTAAAAGTTACCCATTTACACCAATCATGAGCGGTCAAAAAGCTTGACTGTGTTCCTAACTGTAGGTCCCTTTACAGGGGTTTTGTGTAAGAACAATTTTCTTAAAAGCTATAGAAAAATATCGCAGCAACTGTTAATCCCGGATTATTTGTAGCAATCGTTCTCTAATTTCTTGCCAATTTTTATTTAAGTCTACTGTTAAAACTTTTATCAAATATCCATTCATCTCAAATACTTGATTAATCTCCTTCGATGTTTGGGGATATAACAAAATTCCTGTCATTTGATTACACTTTTTCACATTTGAAAGGTAACCAAATAATTGATAAATATTTTCTGGATTTATTTAAAAGTAAAGCTATCTAATCTATTTTATATCCTAAAACTCTTACTATGTCTTTCCATTTCAATCTGATCTCATCTTCTAAAAATACGCTACTACCTATTTTTCTATGTATTCTTTCCTTACTTGGAAATAAACCATTCTTATGCAAACCCACCGCTGCCTTTCGAACATCCTACAAAATTCTTTCTATTATCATTGTTAAATATTCTTTATATCGTGTACTTACTTTTTACATAAATCTGGTGCATATCTTCTTACAGTCCTTAAGGCTAATTTATTTCCTTTTGTTAATTGTGTAAAACTGATAGGAATCTCACCAGTAAGACATTTTTTTAAAAACTAAAGGTAATACTGGCTGAAGGAAATAAGTACACAAAGATTACGACATATATATTGTTCATTTCATAATTTGAAATACAAGTTTGACTTCTATTCATTTGAGTAACAAATCTTCTTGTGACATGTACAATATTCAATACTTAGTTATGTCGCAAACACAGGAGCATTTAAGAAGGTATGTTCTTTCTACTATTTGTCCTGAATGTGTACTCCCTTTAGCATATAAATAATTTTGGCTCTCTTGGGATCTAGATGTTTCAATTATAAAGATATTGGTTGAGGATGATTATTTTCCGCATGTAATGCATGAATAATCTCTTTATTGATTAATTTCAGATTTTCAGGAGTTTTCATAATTTCAAACGCTACATCTCGGTATTCATTAGATGTAACATACGTGTTTGGCAATTCATTCATTGTATGTGCTACTACGGCAAGTTCACAGATTTCACATTTACAAAATGTTTGATATTCCGGTCCTTGTAGTAGAAAACGCACTAAACCACGCACAATTTCTTCTGTAACATTTACTAAAATAGGATTTGACATATTCAAACCTTCACCTCATTTTATATTTTATTGTTGTACTATTCCTGAAACGATAATAGTGTTAACAAAGCCTTGCTCAAGAATATCTAGCCAACTGGCTTCTTCTAAGTAAAATTATATAGAATTACACGAAAATCATCCTATTAAATTTTACCTACTACTAGGTACATTTTGTTAGGTATGACCTCTTAATTATCTATGTAATTACCTAAATAGAAGCGTTCCAAATGGTCCTATTTACACTTTTTAACAGTTGTTATAAAAATGTTTCATTAATTAAATTCTGTATCCCCATAATTGGAAAGTTATTTATTAAACTAGCCATCGAACCTACTAATATCTAAGGGATTAACATAGTAAATGAATTACGAATCGCAATTAAACAGGTGAACAGTAGGAGCACAGCGAAACAATAAAATATGACAAGGATTAGATACGTGAAAATGCCAATCTTCATCAGAAAAAATTTGAACATAAAACGCCCCGCAATAGTTAGATTTTGTGGTCTAACTTTTACAGGGCGTTTCATTTGGAGGATGGTTGTAATGTCACTTATTCATATATATATTTACCTATATTATCAATATCCCGCTCTGTTACAAAAGGCTGGATTTGTTTGACCGGATGTGATTTTATTCTAAGCGGTATAGTAGAAATAATAAAATCTATATCATAATCTACTTCCAACTCTTTTTCTTCTGCTAAGTTAGTCGAAATAAGAGGTGGAAATTCTATTTTATTTCCAAATTGATTCTTTAATTTCGCTGAAATATATTTTTTCCAGCCTCTTCCTTCTCCTGCAATGATAAGAGTTTTTTTGGGTCTAAATTCATTAGAAATTCGAGAAGCTTCTATGTACATTACTATATTAATAATTTCTTCATCTGGTACATGATTAGTTATTTTATGCTTTCGTACCCAATCTATATATACGTCCTTAACTTTCAGAAAAGTTTTAAAGTGTTGTTTTTTCATAGAAGATGTAGTGTTTTTTTTATTACCTGGAATATAAGAAAGCAAATTTAAAATATGTACTTTCTTACTAAAGTATAGAATAATTGAATAGATAAATTCCTCATCTTTAATGAAATAATTACCAAATTTATTATCTAACATAGATATAAAATCTCTTGTGATATTATACACAGGTAAACTACTTTCATAAAATAAGCTTACTTCATTTTTTCTTTCTTTATCTGGATACTTATATATATAATCCAAACATTTAAAAACAATCGTTATAGTAATTTTTTCTGCGTCAGAAAATGCTATATTATGATCTCTTTCCACCTGATCTAAATGTAAAGATATTTCATTGTACTGCGGTGTATCCCAATTATGATTTGAAAATTCATTAATCCATTGTAATTCATGTCCTTGTTGCTTCCTTAATAGTAAAATAGCTAAAAAATATGCAAATTTACGTCTAGAACTTATATATAAAACAATATCCATCGAATTTTCTACTCTCTCTATAAAATCAAAAATATTATCTTTGGCAAATGAAAATGGCCAATCTGTACTCATGAAAGCTTTTGAATATAATTTAGTAAACATATGGATTACTCTCCAGTTATCTCCTACTATCTTAATCGGTTTCCTTTCAAGTTTTAAACCAAAATGAGCTAAGTCTCTTTCAACTTTTTTTAAAGCTTTAGAGACAACATATGGTTGAACAAACAGTTCTTCAGCTATATTCACTACCGTTGTTTCATTGTTCTCTATTAACTTATTTAAAATCTGAAATGTTAAAGATTTTCTAAAAAATAACGTAATCACTTCATTTACTGATGCATGGATAGGCATTATTAATTGAACACCATAACCTTTTTTTATTTCAATACTCCAATTTTCAGGTATTACACCTTTTATATAATTCAAATCTTTTCTAATAGTTTTATCTGTAGCTTCTATGGCATTCGATATCTCTTCGAATGTATACCACCTATTTTCATTTGAAAGAAATTGTATTACTTTGATTTTTCGTTGTAAATCTGATTGCATCTTAACTTCAAATCCATTATCCTCCACAAAAAAATTACGCATTATTTTCATCCTTTATAACTTAATTTTCCCTAACCTATTAATTGTTAAAATGATGTTATTATCAGGGATCATCACCATAAGCGTGTGATTTATTTCCATTCCGACTGTGCGCTTTCACTCTGATTTCACGAAGTCGTCATGCTTTTTAACAAATGTCATCCACAACTTTTGGTGAAGAGCTATTATCAAACTAAATTTCCTTTTTATTCAAAACCATTTTTAAAAATTTCTATATTATAAAAATACAGCATTTATTATACCTTAATACGTATTTTGCAGGGGTTCTTTTATCCCACATATTTTTAAAGTGTATATAATTCAAAAAAACCATCAACCAATTTAAAGCGATGACAAAAGTATTAGACGAAAGAGAAATCATTTTGTTTCATGACATAGCTTTGACATAAACCATATAATTTCCAAATAATAAACCATAAACTTTCTAACCCTATATCCACAAGGCTTTAAGTCATTTTATAGATTAAACTAAACGAGTGCCTGCTCATCAGTCAGCTACAGATCCTAACCTGTATTGGCTAGCTCTACAAGGGAAACCGCCTTGCAGACCTAGCCAACACAGGTTAAATGGACTACGCCGACCGACGAACAGAAGACAAAGGAACTTCTGAGGTGTTTTTGAAAAAAATTGTTAAACTTGGAATTGCAATTTAGGAAAATAAATCAAGCATAAAATTTCCTGAAATAAAATAAAGCATAGAGTTTCCAAAAGGAAATTTTATGCTTTACGTCACACCTTGATACATCTATACTTTGAGCTACTTTATGAGATGCGTGTCTTGAAACGGAAGGTATGAAAAGAGCTGAAATACCAGTGTTTTCAAGGGTTTTTTACCATCTTTTTTAAATACTGACCCTCAGTTTGACCCAACATGAGGAAAAAGCCTCTTTTTTTGAGTGATAACAGGTTATATTTTTAACTCTTTTATCCCTGCTTTTAATATGTCTGCATCTATTTTTAATGTTTTCCAGCTGTCTTTAGCTGATTTCAAGTTAGGTAGTAAAAATTTAAATTTATTTTGTTCCGCTTTATCAGATGCATTCTCGATATGTCTCAGTACCCCCGAATATTGAGAGTCTAAGTCATTCCATTGCGTAGACATAAAAGTAAGAGCATTAATAGAATCATCGAGTGCATTGTACATCTCACTAATATTACTATGTGCAACTCCAACTACACGATTTAATGTTATTTTATAATCAACTGTCTGTTTTAATTGTGCTAAAAACGGTTCTAATTGACCTAATTGATCTCTTGCTACCCCCAGCATTATACCCCCAGCAATCCATGTAGGAATAGAAGGCACAGATACTGTTATTATTCCATCAGACTCTAATTTCTTATAATAGTTTACTGATTCTAAAACTTCATTTAGGCGCTTTTGATCATCCTCAACTGCAACCCCTTGGTTTTTTAAAATCGACTGTAAAAGCTCTTTGTTACTTCCAAATGCTCTAACATCTGGTCCAATATCATTTCTTAATTTAGTTAATTCTTCTATTAATTGTTGTGCATACTTTTGATTTAGTTGAATCTCTTCTCGTAAATCTGTAATCCCTTCTATTAACGTCTCTCCATCTCCTGTATTTATTGCATCTACAATTATGTCATAATAATTTTCAAACTTTGTATCGTATTCAATAATACCTGTCAATGTATCAATAAGCTGTTTTTTTACTTTTGTATCCCATGTGAGAGCGTGTGCTCTTGCATCCTTTTGGTCTTGTACAATTTTACCTGGTAAATCCGTATATCCATTAATATTAATTCCTTCAAAGTTTACATCCGGATTCTTAATTAACATATAAGAATAAGCATTCATAGATTTTGCAAAAAGTCCCGCCTTTTGCAAGGTTTCTTTCATCTTCACTTCGTTTCCTGAAAGAGACGTATCACTATTGCTTGTTTGCTCAATTTTACTTGTCTCTGCAAATGCTGCTACTGGAGAGATTACAGAGGTTGTTGTTAAAGTTAAAAATGTCGATACAGCGAGTACTTTGTAAAGAGATTGTTTATTCATTTTATATTCCTCCCTATATGTATTTTTTTCTAATTATTATCTTCTTGTTTAAAAGCAATGTCTTTTGCAATAAATTCCGCATCTTTATGAATATCATTCCAACTTTGTTTAGCCGCTTTTAAATCATCAGGTATTAAAGAGAGCTTATGATCTTGTATTTGATCGATATTATCATATAAGTCTTTATAATTTGCCCCCATTGTATTCCATTGTTGTTGAATATTCGTTAGAGACATTATTGCTTGATCCACTGTTTGGTATAGGTATGTCAAAGTGTCTTTTGCGTTAGTAAGTGAAATAACTGCTTGATTAGCAAAATCGGCTTTCATAGTTAATTCCCCGATTTTATTCGAAATTTCGTTGTAGGAATTCATATGATTAGATGCCGTAACACCAGCTGCTGTTCCTAAACCAATACCAGCTGCACCGAGAGCTGTAAGGCCACCTACAACAGCTGGCGTTGCTGTTCCGCCAGTCACAACAATTACTACCGCTCCTGCAATAGTTCCTATAACTAAAATAGCTGCTCCCAATCCACCACCAATTGACCATGCTAATACATTGTCAAAATGTGCTTTTTGAGTGGAACGTAGATTCTCAATTTCAGTTTGGAGTTGTGGAACCAATGCTTGTTTTCCGGCCATTATTGCCGTTAATCCACCCTTCCCATCTGGACCACCAATATTATTTTTAAAATCTATAGTATTTGTATATAGCTTTGTTTTGAAGGCTTCCAACATCTTAATTACTTCTGTAACTTCTTTTGAATTTGTATCAATCGTACGAATTAAATCACCAATACCCTCTTTTAGCCCTTCCTTATCTTTCTTTTGTACAGTATCTATTAATGTGTCGTAATAATTATTAAATTGTTCATCATAATTTACAATGTTACGTGCTGTCTTTTGAATTTTTGGCTTCGCTGTATCTAACCAATAATTCGCATTGATTCGAGACAGTTCCTGATTAAGGTGAATATTTTTGATTAATTCTCCCCCATCAGAACCTAAATCAATATTGGATAGATTTACATTCGGCTGTTTAATCATTGTTTTTGCGTACAAATCCATTACAAGAATATGAGACCCTGTTTCAGCTAACGCTTTCTTCAGTCCTTCAGGCCCTAATGCATAATAATTTCCTATTTTTTGTTCTTGAACGACCTGCTCTTGCGCAAATACCTGAATAGCGCTACTGTTTGTTGCGGTTATAACCGTTGACAAAGTGACCACGGTTAACACTTTAAATGGTAATTTCTTCATATTATCTCCTCCCAAGCATCGACAGATTTTCAAATTTCACTTTTATTAATTTCACGAGTATTAAAATTTATCAGTTTGTTCCTCTAGTTGACTTATTACATTTTTCAATCGTCTTAATGTATCTTTTTGAGATAGATTGTTAGTAGTATCAGCATCAGTACTTAATTTTGTAATACTACTTTTTATTAAACTCAAATCTTCTTTATAACGTTTCAATAGGTCAAGTTCTACATCCACTTGGCTAGCAAATGTATGCAAATCATGTTGCATAATAAGAATCATTGATTTTTGTAAATCTGCTATCGTTAGTTTCGTTGTTAAATCATATAATTTTTGATTTTGTTGCTCTAAATCATCTAAATATGCTCGTTGTTCTGCCTTTAGTTTATTAACTTCAGCAAAGGTACTATATGTTTTTTTGATTTCTTCCGGGTCAATTGCTTTTATAAGGTCATACTCTTTCGCTTTTGTAGCTGCTGCTGCAGCAATTTCACCTTTATTATTTTTCTCAATTGCTTCACGAGCTTCTTTTTTAACAGCTTCAATTTCTAAAGCAGATTTACCCTTTTCTTTTGCTTCTTTCTCTGCTTTTTTCTCTGCTTCTAAAATAGCGTTGTTAATTTCTTTTCCTTTGTTATACGTTGCCGCTGCTATTTGAGCAGCTGGATCAATGATATCTTTTGAAAGACTATAGATCTCTTGGAATATCTTAAGTCCTTGTTCATTTAAAGCTCCTGGTAGAAATGCTATTTCTTGCAAATTATTTTGAATCGATTTTTTAGTATCTAGTACTTCACCTTTTAGCTTGTCTATTTTCCCTGTTCCTTCTAAACTAAGTACTCCCAGAGCTTTTGCCACATCAGTATCTAGATCTTTAAGTTTTTTATCAAGCTGTAATTGAAGATCTGTTAATTCATTAATTTGATATTGAACATTTTCTTGATTTGTCGTAACCATTTCTTGAAGGACTTCCAGTCTATCCAAGAAACCTTCTTTATCTTCCTTGTTATCTACATATTCTTTTAATGTTGGATAATAGCTATGAAATTTAGTGACAAATCCATTACTTTTAGAATTAATTAGAATTAACTTTGGATAAAGTTCCGACGACCATTCTTTCATATCTTGTTTTATTAAGAATTGTTCTGTATTTAAAGCTGGTACTTCATCTAGCTGTACATTAGGTTTCATTAAAGATTGGTCGATATACATTTGGATTAATTTAGATTGTGCACCTAATTTTCTTAAAGATGAAGAAAGAGTCATGTTCTCTTCTTGAATTTCTGCTTGAGCAATAGGCGTTGCAAAAGTATGTACTGGAATAACTCCCGTAGCAACAATGGATGTTATCACTAATCCTGTAATTAATTTCTTTTTCATTCTATTTACCTCCCTATTTGATATTTTTCACAATAATTCATACGTTCTATTTTACATTTTGAGCACCCCTAACTTACTTAATCAGGAAAGATTCTTTCTATTTCCTATGATGTAAATCTTAGTCATAGACACAGTTTTTAGCAAATAACAGCGAAAATAACCTAAATTATGTTTAGAATATGTTATTTCCCGTTATTTTGATTCTGAAAATAGATTAATAATAGCAATATTGATATGAAGATGTCACAATAAAGCGAAATTCAGTTGTCAGACGACTAAATATTGACATAATTTTGTTAATAATGGGGGAATTAAGTGAATTGGAGTAATTCTTTAAAGGTTTGACATATTGATCCCAATGGGACTTTTTTGTTAATAGATATTAACTGTGAGATGGTACCTACTTAATTTTCATTACTGAGGGGTATCCTTGACTTGTAGTTACAAGGCACTTTTGAGATTTTCCATGTTTCTAGATTGAATCGTAAAGAACCAATTGCTTATTTAAGATGGGCAATTGGTTCTTAGATTAGATTATTGATTTGTTTAGTAGGAACTTATTAGCCCCGATTTGAAAAGGGTTAGATTAAGATTAGACTTTCATCCAGCGCGCATTTCTTCCTTTTGAAATAAGTTTAATTTCACCTAATAATTGTAAATTAGTTAAAGTTTTACTAATTGTACTTTCTGCTATATCTGGATAAATGCTTCGAATGCATTCTTTTGTAAAAGGTTGTTTTTGATTATGAATGAAATTTTGAATTCGCTCTACCTTTGTATATTTACATATAGAACCCAATACTCTGCAATGTAGAACTTTATAAACCTCTAAAATAATCATTAAGAACTCTTGTAACCAGAAGCTAATATTATGCCCATTACAGTACCAATTAAGCGATGATTTAAATATGGCTTCATAGTATTCTGATTCTCTTTTCTTTATATATTCATCTAAACAAACATATTTTACAAATGTATATCCGCTTTTTACTAATAGTAATTGCATTAACATAAGTGTTAATCTACCATTACCTTGACTAAAAGGGATTATGCAATAAAAATTCAATATAAAACGAGCTATTAATATAAGTGTAGGTAACTCTTTTTTACTGTTTAATAAATTGTACTGGTTGCATAATTGTTCTACAGCCTGTGGAATATTTTCAGGCGGAAGAGGGCGATAACAAATCGTGTGCATCCCTTTTTCCGGAATTCCTAGGATAGAAAATGGCTTTTGCCGCCATTTTGCACTGTCAGAGGTATTATAATGAATTAATTGAAAATGTAATTCTTGTATAGTATCTGGACTTATAGAAAAAGTACAAGATTTTTTATGTACAAGAGCCAAAGTTTCATAAAAACAAAATATCGCATCTTCCGAAATTGATTGGGGTATCATATCATCTAAAATAAGTTCCTTTAATCGCTTATTTGAAACTTTTATATCCTCATAAACTGAAATATAGTTTTTTATGTATTGT
This sequence comes from Lysinibacillus sp. G4S2, assembly GCF_030348505.1. NCBI lineage: Bacteria > Bacillati > Bacillota > Bacilli > Caryophanales > Bacillaceae > Lysinibacillus > Lysinibacillus sp. G4S2. The sequence goes on from NZ_JAUCFJ010000002.1 coordinate 3,442,060, forward strand.
AGGGGTATAGCTTTTTCAAGACTAGTGAATATATCAGGTTTTTGCTCTTGATAAGCGGTCAACATACCTTTATATTCACTAATTTCACTGACTATGTTTATTAGTTGTTGATCAATATTTATGTACTGGTCTTCGAAAAAATTTCTCATTTTGTTCCTCCTGTTACTAGCTCTTAATGCTCTATTACAATAATAAATTTTCTATTTTTTTCGATTTCCTAATGTTATTCGAGTATTACTATTCAAATAACCTCCTGTTTAATAGAGCTTTTACTTTCTAAAGAATGAGGATTAATTATTATTCGAATTTTTGTATAAAGTTAGACTTTGAACTTGCGTATTCCAGAAAAATGGATTTATTGTAAATATAGACGTTAGACATTATTAAGTATCGGAATATTATCCTTTAAATGTACTGATTTCTTATTATTTTCTTTGATATTTTTTTATGTATTTTTCTTACAGTTGTAATACGTTTACTAAATGAACATTTACGAAATCATAAACTATGTTATTTTTGTTTTTGTTAATATTGCTTAATTTATTGAATTTGATAACCACTATGGAGCTTTAAATACTTATATCATTCAACCTTTCTATCAAAAATCCTATTCATTGAATAAATTCTTCAAAATCATCACCAACATTTTTTGTTATTGATTTAACCAATACATTTAACACAATTTAACTCTCAAATGTTAAATAATTTAAACGTATGAATGATTTTTCTTAAATATCCGATAAAGTCTACTACATTTCTTGTTAATTCATTAATTTTAACCCAATTAGTGAATTTCATTTATAAAAGAATAGAATAAGCTGAATGACCTTTTATATCCATAGTTTTTGACTTTCTTACTCGAATAGAGCACTCATTATATTTACATCTTCAATCCATAAATTAACGGCTTCTCCAATTCTTAATCCACCTTCATATAATAATCTTAATATGAGTTGATCTCCCCTTGGAAACTCAATAGCAGAATACCGCCTCTTAACAAAACAAGTTCTTGCTTATACAATAAAAAGTAAATTAATTTACGGCTTTTTCAAAAGCAACAATCCTTACGAATATAACCTCTTTTACTTGGTCCTTTAGTTTTCTTCTTATCACAGCTGTGGAAGGCTTTTGGTCCAAAAGCAGTCCTAAATCGAAAGAAAATCAAATATAGTTAATTGACCTGTTGCTCAATATATTCAAAATGAGTTATCTTTTCTTGCTATATCCGGCAAGCACTTAAAACCAGCCAGTCTTGCACACCGTATCCGCTTTATGAAATCATTTTTTCGTTGGTCTCATGAAGAAGGATACCTGAGTAAGAATCCAACTTCCAAAATTAAAGAACCGAAAGTAGGAAAGCGGATACCCAAGTATTTAACCGAACGGGAGATTAAACACCTCCGTGAATCCTGTCATTCCGCAATGGAAAAAGCGATTTTCGAATTCATGTTTTCTACTGGTTGCCGAATTGGAGAAATAGTTGCGTTAGAAAAGAACCATATTAATTGGTCCAATCAATCCGCAATAGTTAGAGGAAAAGGTGATAAGGAAAGGGAGGTTTATTTTAATACGCGTTGTGACATATGGCTTAAACGTTATATTGAAAGCCGTACTGACAATAATCCTGCCATCTTTGTGACAGTAAGACAGCCACATAAAATGAGTGTTGCCCAGATGCGATACATCATCAAGCGGATATCAAATCGTGCTGAAATCAATAAAGAAATTCATCCACACCAACTTAGACACAGCTATCCAACTCATTTGTTGAACAATGGAGCTCCCATAGAAGTCATACAAAGTCTTATGGGGACGAGAAAAGCGAAACAACTAGGATCTACGCTCAATTAAGCGGGAGGCTAAGGAAAAAGTATTATCAGAAGTACTTTTAAATGTAAAAGGAGCAATGTCTTAAAAGACTTTGCTCCACTTGACTAAAGCACCCGATCGTATTATAAGGTCAGCAAGAGAAATCTGGTTGACTATTTTTTATTCAATTTATAGATTGATAGTAGCCGGGGTAGAACGGAAGCTTTCCCTTCCTATTCTATTAGATTAACATTTATTTAAATCTTTTTTTAAATAGTAATGTTTATAATCTCTACCGACGTTATCTAAACTCCCAAACACTTTATATCCATTTTTTTCGTAAAAACCTAACGCTTGAAAACTTAACGTATCTACCTTTATGAAATCACATTCTTTTTCTAAAGCTATCTTTTCAAGCTCTTTTAATAATCTCGTTCCAGTTCCCGATTTTCGTATATCTTCATCTATTATAAAGGTGTGAATTTCTAACCAATTCCAACATACTTCAGCGAGTATACCGCCACGTACAATGCTGTTTTCGTCTTTAATAAATAAATTGATTTCTTCATATCGACCTCTTAAATCTACTGGAAAATGCTTTAAATTAAACTTATAAAGCTCATCATTAATTTTCTGTTTATCTCCTTTATTTATTTCTTTCGTAATATACAAACTCATTATTCATTTCTCCTTTTTTATTATTCTTTTTATAGGTGTTGATTTGATTATAAGTGGATTACTTTACTTGAAAAAACCTCATAGTTGTTTCATAAAAGAAAATAAGCCAATGCGGTAAAAAACCACATTGGCTTATTTCAAAAGTTCGTTCTGTTTCTTTTTTCTGTTAGTATAATTCTTTGTATACTCTTAGATGACAAATAATACTTTCCACCCAACGTAGCCATATCCAACCCCGATAGATAATCGTTATAAATATTAGAATTTCTCAAATCCAATTCTTTTCTTGTAGAAGTACTGGACCCCCAACTTTTTTTATTATCTTCTCTTCGAGGGATATAAATATATTCACCATCAACATATTTCTGTATTAACTCCACCAACTCAGCTGGTAGTATATGCTTTGCTTTTTTATAGCTCATTTTTGCACTCCTAAATTTTAATATTTCTTTTAGGAAGAGCAAAGGCTATTTTCAATTATTTTATTGTGCAATAGCCTTTGCTATGCAAAAATAGTATTCCTTCTCATACACTCAATCCTCCTGGCAATTTTAGATTATTTATTTCAGCACAACTCCGTTTTACATTTAATACATATTATACCATATTCATTTTCGATTCATAAGAATCCAAATCCCATAATCCGTTTCAAATATTTGTTGTTTCAAAATAAACTTCAACACATTATTGTTCATACAGATAGGTAAGCCTTTGAAATTATCGCCAGCTTTTCCCCCTGTCCACACCGTACGTGCGACTTTCACCGCATACGGCGTTCCAACTAATCCAATTCACTTAATCATCAACACTTCTGATATCAAAATACCTTCTATGTCTCAATTCTTCCGTTTCAATAAGTCGGTGCCTCCCCTGGAAGGTAAACCTCTTTTAGTCTCACGAGAACCTTATTAACCAATAAAGATTTGCCAAGCATGATTAAGTAATTCTTCATTAGTCTAGTGGCTATCCCTCCTCGTTCATTACACGCTTCAACGGTACTGTGCCACCACTTTCACTGATATAAAGTAAAGTTATATAACCGCTAATCTTACGATTATTTTCCTTCGCAACGCTTCAAAAAGAGTAAACCCTCCACGTTATCAGCTTACAATGTTGAATTATATCTATTATGGAATGAACTTAGGTGCTTCCTGTAAGCCTGTTAGCATTCATTCGCCTGTAACGTATCAATGGATTTTCATATTAGCTAGTCTTACTCACCCACATCTAACCTCACAATTTGGTGACATACACATTTCTATGTATCGTAGTATAGACCCGTACATTCAGAAGTTTGTCAGCTTAACCTTTTCTTTTAGGTTCATTCGCATTCTCCCCATATTCATTCAACTCAAGCATCATGATTTACACCACCACCGCGGGTAGGCTTTCGTCAGCCGAACTGTTACGGTAAATTCTCACGCTTTTTCTCCGAGCTTATAACACTTTCATTCTTACTAAACAAGTGCTATTCGACTAAGAGAGAACCCTTCCGAGCGTTACCTCTTCGTTTGATTCTTCGATATAACCCTTCAATTCCGAAAGGAACTGCCTAGCTTTACCAGAGTAATGTGACCATTCTCCATTTGAGCTAGGAACATTTCGCACAACTAACCTGCTTCGTTAGTTGAATAGCAACAGTTTTTGAGAAAACAGCCTTTCAAATTGAATAAATTCGTTTAAAAAACTGACTTCTGTTCCTATAAACCATTCACAATCTAGGTATTCATATTGCCTAAAATAACGTACTGCTGCTTTCGCGATTGCCGGATCGTATCGGGTTATATATTAGAATAACTGATTATGCTTAAGTAAAATGCATCGGAATTATCGGTGCATTTCATGTGCTAGCTTCCTCACAACATACACCTCTCTCTTTACATCATACTCATGTCTACCTATTATCACATGGAATTGCAGCTCTTTACATCCTTTTACGGGCATTGACGTTTCTTACAGATGCAAATAACCAGGAAATACTTGGAATAAAATTCGAAAATTGAATGATTTACTTATAAGAATTGCATATAGACAAGTTCAACAGGACTATAACACCATTCTATCTATACACCAAACCCATGAGAAAAAAGGAGGATTATTTTGAAGAAAATTTTAGAGAAGAAAAAAACTTTAAATTGCCGTGAACCTGAATTATTCATAGCTATTTAAAGTTTGTGGATTTTCATGAGTTTTTTTATAGTAGTCTCGTTTTTTTGTGAATCTATGCTTCAGGAAAGAAGAAATAGAAAGCAAATGGAAAGAAATTCGTTTTTTGGGCAGACTCCTTCCTTGGTGCGATGTCGATTTTTTAAAAAAGGTTATTTGATTTCTAATTGTTGCACCCGGGTCAGTACGTCACAAAAGAAGTGTGCATACACGAAGCTAGAAGACAATTTAAAGTACATTGAGCGTCCAGATTTCACTAGTTTACTTGCCACTTTAATGAGGCGCGTGCGAATTGTTTGGATTTGAATACCCTTGTAGCGCTTTGGGAAACTAGTGTACGGAGCCAGTTTGTAAAATTATAGGTAAGCAGACTTAACATCATGCGTGCTTCGTTAACAATGAAATCATGACTTTTCATCTGATCGAAACCAAAACCGTTCTTCGCTTCTTTAATGAAATTTTCCATCGTACCTCGTTGTTGATAAGATTCAACAATGGCTTGTGGTGAGAAAGTTTCACTCAAATTCGTCACAAAAAAAGCATGAGAAAAGAACAGTTCACCAGCTGGGCGAATCGATTGAATAACGATTCTTCGTGGTGCGGGCCAAGAAGACGCTTGATAAATGGATTCATCGATATAGCGCTCGGTCACGGATACATCACGAATTTCATGTGTAGGGTGCAGTTCTTCAGCGAGCGCCTTTAGTTTAGCATTGGCCTTTTTCTGTGGCCGTACAGCTGGTAAAGATTTTATAGAAATGGCTAACCTCAAGCCAATAAAATTATTTAATCCACTTTCAGGTGAAAGTACAAACGATAGCAACGAGGAAGACACTCTTAGTGAATGTTCAACAGAAAGCGAGAACCATTCATCAAACGCGGATTATAAGAATAAGTGGAATCCGATTGCGAAACAATTACATAATGCTATCAATCTCATTATCGTTTGTTGGGATATCCCAATCTACGGAACGTTAGGGAATCAGCTAGGCGGCATTTTATCGTAGGCTAAAGGAAATGGAAAAAGATAATGGATAACAATTTTAATACATTTAATTATTTTGCAACCGATTTACTTCCTCATTCGACTTTATTGTGTAACGGAGAGGAGAACCAAAATGGATCTAGCAAAATTAGTGAAAAAAGCAAAAAAAGGTGATGATGAAGCATTTGAACAACTGATTGGTTCTGTTCGACAAAAGCTGTACCGAACAGCCTATGCATATGTTAGAAATGAACAAGATGCTCTTGATGTCTATCAGGAAACAATTTATACAGCCTATATTTCCATAAAGACATTAAAAAAGCCTGAAAGTTTTTCGAGTTGGATTACAAAAATTCTAGTATTTAAATCCATTGATTTTATTCGTAAAGAGTCCCGCCATTTTACTACAGATAATGAGGAAATCTTTACTGAATTAATCGCTTCTGAAAATGTTGATTTTATCATGCATTCGATGGATTTATCAGAAGCCTTTAATTTCTTAAATCCTACTGTTAAGACCATTATTTTGTTGAGGTATTATCACGATCTGTCCATTAAGGAAATTGCCACCATCATGAATTATCCGGAGGGAACCGTGAAATCACACTTAAATCGAGCGAAAAAAGAGCTAAGACCCATTTTAAAGGAGGGCTATCTTTATGAATAAAGACAAATTCAATCGATCTATCGACAACATTAATGTACCTGTTGAAAAGCTAATGGCAAGGGAGAAGACGGCTATCTTTCAAGCTAAGAAAAAAAGAAAAGTAGGAAGAACCACAAAACAGTCAATCTTGGTTGCATGTGGGTTATGTCTAACTTTGCTTGGTTCTGGATTTGTTTCAACAGGCATGGCGGAAGCCTTATCAAATATCCCCCTAATTGGTCCAATTTATAAAGATTTTAGAGACATTGCCTCAGAGAAAATTGAACACGATCAACTTACGACAGTAATTGATAAACAAGATAGTAAAAACGGCTTAACAATGACTGTAAAAGAAGCAGCTTATGATGGAAACCGGTTAATCGTAACGGTAGTTTACACAGGTCAAAAAGAACTTTCGATGAAAGAAGAAAAGGCCGGCTTTAGCTATATAACAATTAATGGACAACAAGAAATTAAACCAGCGATTGGTTCAACAGGTCAGGACGACTTAAACTCGAAAACAATAATTGAACATCATCAATTTACCTTCTCTAAATTTAATGAATTTGGCGATAACATTGAGATTGAGGTCCATGGAGAAAACTTATTTGGCTATGAGGGCAAGTTGAAGGTGGCTTTCCCACTTAAAAAAATAAAAGGCGATGTGTTTGAGTTTTATCCAAAGGTTACAACTAAAACGGTAGATGAAGTTTATAAGTTAACAGCGGATAAAGTAACCTTTTCACCGCTATCAACCAGAATAGACCTAACGATTGATTACCCTGCTGAAATGGATAAAAACGATACTTGGCCATGGTTTGATTTCTCTGTAGTCGATGATAATGGTCAGGTATATGATAAACTGAAACTACAATCAGGCATGGCAGTTGGGAACTATGGTCATCATATGGTACTGACACTGCCTCCAATGGATACGATACCAAAATCATTTACACTCAAGCCAAGTCGACAAAATAGTGAAGGATTTAGTGAAGAAATAAAGGAATTAGAATTAGTCGTTCCTTTAAATAAAAGTAAATAATGACCTCGTTTGCTTCGTTTACTCATATCGCGGAAGTACCTTAAGCTAACGAACACGCGATAGTTGAATAACGAGTTTTATTAAAAGCCGTCATGAAAGCCGGATTCCATAGCTATTGGAATCCGGCTTTTTCACATTAAATTTACTTAACGTTGTAAATCCGCATTTTCCTGACGGTACCCCTCCACTGACTTGCATAGGCCTCCTTTCCAATGAAAAATAACCCAAATCACGAATACATAAATCTCCTGGTCGTAAAGTATCTAAGCACTCCATACCAAATGTTTTGTCATTATTTTTTTCCTGGTCCAACTTGAAAGTTAAGAAATTCTTCACTGTGCAAATCATATTCTAATTGAATTTTGATTCCAGCTGTTTGGGCACATCCTCCAGAGCCTGGATATACATTCTCTAAAGTATTTGGCACTTGAAATACGGTGGCATCTAGGATACGAATTCGTTGAAAATAAGAGAAGAGGTGGTTAGAAATTTGCGTTTGTTCACATACTTTTTGTTGTAGCAGTAAAGAAAAAATATGTTGTAAAAACAAAACTGCTTTTGTATTTAAGCGTTTATTTAAGCCTCAGGGCTGATTAAAGGGCCTGTCGCTGCATGAAGCCTACTACATAATCGAACAAGGGGATCACTTGCCACCCGTTGACTCACCCAAATACAAATAGTAGCTAAGTCTGAGCCAGAAAACTTGCGTTTTCGTTTTACAAACCCTATTTCTCTTGCAAGTTCTTCTAAAAATACAGGTGTAACATATCGTTGTAATTCTTCCACAAATGGTTGTAGTTCATCTTGAATTGAGAGATTCATAAAAAACGCCATCCTTTCTAATCTAGCTTGTTTAGAAAGGATAACGTTTTTTTGTATTTAAGGGTATTAAAATTTCTTAAGTTGAAGGGCATGTATAGTGACCCCTCTGAGCTGGATAGCAATGTGGCGACACTCTTTTATTATATTTTTGCAAGACTTTTGTAATACTTATGAAAGGATTTCGAAAGATATATAAACTAATATAAACTTATCAACAAGTAGAATTCACTTTATTTTATAGAATAATAGTAAATTCGATTGTTATAAATACAAATTTTATAATCTCAAAAAAGGAGCTAGTAATATGCTAAAAAACAACAAGAAGACTAAACAAATTTTATCACTTGCTATGATTGGAGTTATTGGTACTTCATTTGCATTCGCATCCCCAATTTCAGCGAGTGCAGCAAGTACACCTCAAGTTAACCCTATCGCAGCAGGACAAGAAAACCCTTATATAGAAAATTGGGATGAGCCCTTCAAAAAGATGTTTAGCATGCTTCAAAATAATGTTGAACAGTATAAGAATTATAAAAATCCACAGTTTGTTCTTAATAAGGTAGTTAAAACGTCTGTAGAAGAAGATGGTTCTCCTATTACTAATGCAAAAACTTTATTCGTAGGGAAGACAGTTTTCAGGAATAATACGGATCGTGATCAAACTTTCACTACAAATGAATTCTCAAAGACAATTGAACATTCTGTTTCTAGTTCCACTACACATGGATTTAACTTAGGAGTAACTGCTAGTGCATCGTTTGGTATTCCTGTTATTGGAGAGACAAGTGTTGAAATATCTACTGAATATAATTTCTCAAATACAAATGAAACTACAAAGACTGAAAGTTATACTTATACCGCTAGCCCACAAAATATCGTAGTTCCTGCACATTCAGCTGTAGAGGTTTCTGTAATTTTAAATACCGTTAAAATAGATGGAAATGTAGACCTTACCTCTACTATAACAGGAACAGTTAATTATGAAGATGGTTCTCGAAAGCGCAATAATAATCTTCAGAATTTATGGTATGACGCTTTTAGATATAGCAATACCAAGACTAGTGCTTTTAATGTAAGCCCTGTCTATGAGTATTCAGATGGTTTGTCTGATAAAGTTACTTTAAAAGGAAAAGGTAAATACTCAGCTGAATATGGAACACAGTTCTCTGTATCTGTAAAACCTATTGTAGAGCAACCTAGAGCACTTGCTGTTCAATCTGACGGTACGGTTGCTGAAAATGGCAAATCTACTGACGAAGATTACACTACTACTAACGAAGGTTACACTTATACAGTTGAACCAGAAGTTAAAAAAGGACAATAAAAATAGAAAAAAGCTCTCTCATAATAAAAAAGTGAAAGTTTCTTCGATTTTATCGAAGAAACTTTCACTTTTTATGTATAAGGGGTCACTATGATACCTCATAGCCGTCAAGCTAAAATTTTAAAGTATCCCCTAAACGGAAATTTTGTGCTAGCTTGTAACAAAAAGCTCATTTTTTCGGTTTGGGGTAATTCTGATTCTTAAGTTGATGGGGATGGGATCCTACCAGCAAAACGCGGAAAACATACGCTAAGGAATCATCGGCTTGGATTTTATTGAACAAGAGGACGGAGTGAGTCTAAGCTTGCTATTTTTTTCATATCAAAGGTGTTTTCACAGAAAATTAATATGTTCCCATCCCAATGGCGAAATATGTTTTAGTAAATCTTCTTGCAAATTCCCTTTTTCCTTCAACAGTTTTGTTGCTTCGGTAAGATATACGGTATTCCATACATTAATGGCATTAATTATGATGTTTAAGGCGCTAGCACGTTGTAGTTGATCTTGCAGTCCTTGTTCCCGTAATTCTCCTCGTTTTCCAAAGAATAAGGCTCTTGCCAATCCATTCATGGCTTCACCTTTACATATAAGAAAATATTTGATACTCTCCTTTGAGATTGCTCCGGCTACTCTCTCAAGTAAGACAAATCGAGTAGGAGGGAGTGATTAACTCCCGACCTCTCCAACCACCGTACGTACGGATCCGTATACGGCGGTTCAATTAAGATGAATAACGCAAGATTTCATAACGAGCTTGCAGACTTTTGAGCCCTTGGTTACTCCAATAAGAGTTATCAAGGGTTCTGTGTAATATTGGACTTTTCGAGATACGCCAGTAACTCTTGCGAGTATTGCCCCATTCGTAAGCCTTCCAGTCTGGAACTCCTAAACGAATGAGGTTGCACACTTTCGTACGAGGCTTTTTCCAATTCTTCCATAAACACATGCGAAGTCTTCTTCTAATCCATCCATCCAGTGATTCAAATATTGATTTCGTATCCGCTAATGCAAAGTAGCCACACCACCCAATTAAATATTGATTCAATTGTTGAATTCGGTACTCCATTGGAAATGGCTTCTTTCTAGCTGTTAATTCCCGAATTTTGTTCTTCATTCGCTTTATGCTCTCTTTCGCAATTCGAACTTGTGGTTCTTTGCGGGAGGTAAAGCTAAATCCTAGGAATTTACGTTGCCAAGGACGAGCCACTGCGGATTTCTTCTCATTTATTTTCAATCGTAGCGTCTTCTCAATAAAGGTTTTGATACTTGCCATCACTCGTTCTCCTGCTCGTTTTGTTTTCACATAAATATTGCAGTCATCGGCGTAACGGACAAATTTATGACCACGTTTCTCTAATTCTTTGTCTAATTCATCCAGCACAATATTTGAGAGAAGTGGACTCAGTGGGCCCCCTTGGGGTGTTCCTTCATCTGTATCATAAACGACACCATTTATCATGACACCCGATTGTAAGTATCTACGAATCAGCTTGAGTAGAGGTTTATCAGAAATTTTCTTCGCTAATGTACTCATTAGACGGTCATGGTTTACTTTGTCGAAGAATTTCTCTAAGTCCATATCTACTACCCAGCGGTATCCTTCTTTTATATGACCTTTGGCTTCTCGGATTGCATCGTGAGCACTTCGTTTTGGTCGAAATCCGTAACTATGATTCGAGAAGTTCGGGTCATATAGGTTGGATAGCACTTGGGCAATCGCCTGTTGAATGAGTCGGTCTGTCACGGTTGGGATTCCTAATAGTCGCACACCGCCGTCAGGTTTCGGGATTTCGATTCTGCGAACTGGTTGTGGTTGGTAGGTTCCCTCAAGAATTTGCTTCTTAATCGTTAGCCAGTTTTCGACTACATGCTGTCGTAGGAATTTTACGGGCATTTTGTCTACTCCATGACTCCCTTTGTTTCGTTCCACCCGTTTGAGTGCGAGAAGCAGATTCTCCCGTGATAATATTTGATTCATTAGCATCTCGTTCGACTCCTCCGTGAATAGCTTGTCTTCTTATAACAGTTTCTACTGCACCCGCTCAATGTCCCTCATGGGATTCACCATTACCTCCATTAAGTCGGTCCTTCTGGATTTTCTGTGTTTACCATAGAAAACTGCATGCCAAGGGCTATTCTCTCCGAATTGTTCGGTCCTTCCCATTCATTCTAGAAGTGAATGGTACTATGACCTCTGCTGACTTCTGATGGTTCAGCTACCTATCGCTAAGTAGGTTACAAAGTGTACTTTGCGTTTCCATCAGACCTCCCCGGGTAAGCGCATGCACTTTCACACCATCTATCCGCCTCATTTACTCGATATGACCTTCGACAGAAAGGACTTTGTGTTGTTATGCACACTCATCCAATCATACCTAGCCTTATATGAGATTCGTGTTCCTCGGACCGGTGTTTTGCCTCCAGCTTCCTTCAGATTCCGCGTCGCCACGGACACCTTACTCTTGGCTAACCTCTACTTCTGTCTTCGGGGTTCGGGACTTGCACCCTATAGTTCATACGCATGCCGGGCGCACATATAAATAACCGGTTCCTTAACGTACAGGGAACCGGTTAAAATGTTTCTAAATATTCAAAGTTGAGTAATTCTTGGACTAATTTTTTAGTCAAATATAAAAATTGTACTCATTTTATTCCTCACAAATACGTTTACGAATCATGACAGATAAAAGTGTTGCAACAACTAAACCAATCGTTACGAAAGATGTACGGTTAATTGCATCGAGCAATGCTTGTTTTTGCAATAGTGTTTGATTCATCGTACCTTTTAGCTAAGTTATTCGTGTTTTTTCATATGTTGTCATCACTGTTACAAATACAGCTGTGCCTATTGCTCCTGCTACTTGTTGTACGGTGCTATTAATTGCAGTACCGGAAGGATTTAAACGCATTGGGTCCTTTTGCTGGTCACTTAGGTAAAGTACCTTCTTTGATGTTAAATGCAACACCATTATTATCTTTGCCCTTAGGTGAAAGAGTAACTAAGTTGCCGTAAATGTCTTTTGCAGTAAATACTCCAACGGAATAGATTTCATCAAGCCATTGTTGCTCGAATTTAGATTTTCCGATATTAAATAAGTAACTCATCTTTTTTCCATCGATAAAAGTAACCTCTACTTCAGTAAATCCTGTTTCTGATAAACTCTCATCAAATGGGTCATAGTCTTGCTCTATAACATCATCAGCTTCTTTATCAAGATCTTCTTCTATTTCATAATGATTAAGTTCATTTATTGTTGATACAGATTGGACAGGAAACGCGGGATTATAATTGTGTTCATCGTTTCCATATTTCATATGTGTTATTTGGGTTACCTCTTCAACACTTGGAGACGGGAATCCTTCTCCTTCAGTTGAGAGGTTAAGCCTTTCTTTTGTATAGTTTTCATGCTCTTCCAGGATTAAAGGACCTTTAATGACAGGTGTATTCAAAGAAGGACCATTTTCTATCGTTAAGGGCAAATCGTGATTAGCTTCATTCATTGGTATAATTGAAGTTGTTGCATTATTTAATATTTGTTCACGACGCGACAATATCTCGGTCGAACCCTGCTCCTCTAATCTTTCTAGCGCTCTTTTAGGTCCTGAGATTTCGACTTCTGTTAATTGATCAAGACTGGCATTTTTTCCCTGAAAAAATGATTTTATTTTCATAACTAACACCCTCCATTTTAAAATTTTATGATATTCAAATCATTCTGACGGACTATTTGATAATCTAATTGATTAGAGTGTAATAACTTTATAAGTGGTGTATTGAGTTTTGCAATGTCGTTGCTAATTGAATTAATTATTTCTACATGTTGTGACCATTCCTTCTCCTAGTAAAGGTTTTCAGCAAAAACTTCGATATTTGAAGAAACGTTGTTCATGGCCATTACTTGTTCTGGGTACAAATTTTCATATTTTAATAGATCTTCTTGATAGTTATTAATATTTTTTTGATATTTTGTGAGTTGGTTATTAGTAGTCCTACGTAATTTCATCCCTTTGATAATAAATCCTCATAAGCTGGTCTAATATCAGGATGTCTTTTTGCTCATCCGTTATATTAGTATTATTATTGCCTATGTTTGTTTGAAATTTCTTCACACACGAGGAATTAATAAAAATAACACAAAACCCCTATCATTCGCAGGTTTCACACGCCTGTTTCTTTGTGCTACCCTGCCACTAGAATGGCGAATCTGGGTGAAAGAAATCCTGATATTTCATCGGGACATAAATCATTCACCGACTGTATAATTTTGGTTAATCAACACGTGTGAAAAATTATCATGCAAATGATCTGTATCTCAAAGATGAATTGATGTGCAGATCGTTTGTATGAGCAAGCTTTAACAAAAAAGAATCCCTAAAATAAGGGATTCTTTTTCTATATCTATTTCTTTTCTGATATGACGGGAAGAGTAAACCAAAATTCACATCCTTGTTTTCCATCTGGACGGTCCCGAACACCAATTTCTCCTTTATGCATTTCCACTAGTGATTTTGCAATAGCGAGTCCAAGTCCAGATCCCCCAGATTGTGAACTTCTTGATGGATCTGTTCTGAAAAAGCGTTCAAATATACGAAGTTGTTCATCGTAGGAAATCCCATTCCCCTCATCACGCAAAGTGAATATAATTTGCTGTTTCTGTTTATTTCCCTCTACAATTAACTCAATTATACCACATGTAGGAGAATGACGAATCGCATTATGTAACAAATTATTGATTACTCGGGCTATTTTACATGGCATAACCCAAAGTTTTGGTAATGTATCTGAAACACGTAATTGCAAATCAATCTCTTTGTCTTTCAATAGGATAGCATGTGAATCTATTACTTTTAATAGAATACTATCTATATGTATTAAACTTGGATTAAATGCTTCTTGTCCAAGTTCTAACTTAGACAGTTCAAATAAATCATTAATTAGTCCATTTAATCGTTGTATTTCGTTTAGAATTGTCGTTAGATACTGTTTTTTCATATCAGCATCTGCAATTAAGCCATCCTGTAACGCTTCTATCATCAATTGTATGCTAGCAAGAGGCGTTCGTAAATCATGTGAAATATTCGCAATCAGTTCAGTACGTTCTTTTTCTCCTTTTTCTAACTTAGTAAAGCTTTCTTCTAATTTTTTTGCCATTTCTTGAAAAGCTGTGGCTAATTCTTTAAACTCTTCCGGTTCTTTCCCTATAATGTATATCGTTTCAAAATGTCTATCACTAAATTGTTTGGTTAATGCAATTAAATTTTGGATAGATCTCATAATGGGACGTGTCATTAACCAGTAAATAATCGTTGAAATAATGAGTGCTACCACCACGATTCCTATAAATAACCGTGTCTGTTCTGGTCTAAGTAACATTTTTCTTTCGCTATACCAGATAGAGATTAACATAATACCCGTACTTAATAAATTCATCAACAACAATTGATAACGTAACTTCATATTTCATTTCCTCCATCTGGCTCAAAGCGATAACCTATACCCCAAACTGTATGAATCCAACGATTCTTTGTTGTATGTTTATCTAATTTCTCTCGTAGGCGACTTACTAAAACTGTTACTGTATTTGTGCACCCTACATAATCAAAATCCCAAATTTGTTCCAGAAGTTGGGATCTTGAAAATACTTGTCTTGGATGTTTTGCCATTATATGAAGTACCTCAAATTCTTTCACTGTTAACTCAATTTCATGCCCACAAACAAATACACGTCTTTTTGTTGAGTGAATCTCTAAATCTTGGAATCTTACTATCTCTGATACTGGTTCTTGCATTTGTATTGTTGCTTGATTGCCTCTTCGTAATACAATTTGTACCCTTAATACTAATTCACGAGGCGAAAATGGTTTTGTTACATAATCATCCGCGCCTATTGTTAATCCCAAAATTCGATCTCTTTCTTCTCCCCTTGCAGTCAAAATAATAATAGGAACATTAGAGTGTTGGCGAATTTCCTCACATAGTTCCCATCCATCTTTTTTCGGCATCATCAAATCTAAAACAATGAGATCTGGTTGATATTGCTGAAATAAATTCCAACCTTCTTCTCCGTTTTCAGCGGTGTATACTTCATATCCTTCTCTTTCTAAGTACCGTTTGCATATTTCACGGATATTATCTTCATCTTCTATAATTGCAATTCTTGTTGTCATACATAAAACCTCCTCTGTTCCTTTATAAAAAATAAAAGAAATCTTTTTTGATTTACTTATAATATTGTAAAATGTTTTTTGCTAATTGCTAATTTTTATTTTACGGCGAATTGTAATTATCAGATTAGACACACTACCCCAGATTTGTCCTTTAGCTGACGAGCAACTGTTACAACCATCTCTCCAGTAAATGCATCAATATAAGGATTCGTTATTAAAATTTCTCCCTTTAAAGCCGTATCCTTTTTATACCAATCTCTTTCTAAAACATTGTAATCCGTAATATTCGATTTAGGTTCTAGAAATATTTTCCCCTCATTTGTTCCAAGATAAATGCTTGAAACATTTGGATTCATCTTCATATAATGATGAAAATCGGTTAATATTACGGCTCCCTTCTGTTAATACATAGAAGAATCTATTTCCTCGCTATAAACATTAATGTCGTTTATTTTTTCACTAATGGTTTTATCAATAGTTGAATTTAACATAGTTACACTTTCATTTGCACTAAATAATATTTCTTCTTTTATCGAATTTTTTGCCGAAAGATACGAAAAACTCCCAACAGTAATAACTGGAACTAGCAAGATAAGAGCAAATAATGTGTAAAGCTTGCCCTTAAAGCTTCCAAATAATTTCTTCTTACAACAGTTCTCCT
Organism: Lysinibacillus sp. G4S2; assembly: GCF_030348505.1. Taxonomy (NCBI): domain Bacteria; kingdom Bacillati; phylum Bacillota; class Bacilli; order Caryophanales; family Bacillaceae; genus Lysinibacillus; species Lysinibacillus sp. G4S2. The sequence goes on from NZ_JAUCFJ010000002.1 coordinate 3,458,361, forward strand.
TTTGCCTCCATTAGTTCTTAAGATGTTTATTATTGTATAATTTTGTGTTTTATTTTAATGGCACTATAGTCAATGATCTAGACTCAAAAAGAATGCCGCTTCCCTCTACTGCTCACAACCTACCCTTCTTTTATCGATGAAATTTCACCCTAGGCTTTTATCGGACGAAATACATAAATTCAAACTCCTTTTTTCATTTTTTGGATTTAACTAACATAAATATTTCCATTTAGAACTTTTTCATCATTCAACCAAACACGGAATCTCACTTTCTTTCGCACAGAAAACAATTGAGATGAATATTGTTTTACACGTACTTTGAAAATCTATGTAAATGAAGATTGTACTGATTGTTTATTCCGTTCCTTCTGTACAAAAGCTAATGAAGAAAATAACAGGAAATTAATGATCAATGACAAGTGGGAAGAACAAAAAGAATATAAGCTTTCAGAAAAAAAAAACAGGTGCTATCTATCGACAACGACTAATCGATGCAGTACCAGTTTTTGGATTTATGAAAGCTAATTTGCGTTTCACTCGATTTTCTGTCCGTGGAAAATCAAAACGAAATGGGCTTTGCATTGATGGCAGTATAAACTTATTCGGTCTTTTCACATAGTCATAGAATGTAGGATTGCCCCCTGTAAGACCTATAAGGGCCTATTTGCGTATACATTCCCATACTAGGATCCTAATATTGAAATATTCTTTACACCACACTCATCATTTTAAAGCCTCTCAACATACAAATTTCGTATAATCATACTCTTTTTTAGAGTGGACTTTTATTCATAAATCTTACCCACATATAACATCATCGATAAAAAATTCCAATCAATATTTTGGCCTTAAGAAAATATCCGTGTAGTTTAAAAAATAATCTACATAATGGTGAAACATCGTTCTAGCAGAATAGTCTAACTCTACACTTAAGACCGAAGAAAGAACATTAGAGAAACATTCTTTTTTATTCCATAAATTCCCTATAGATAAAGGGTTTCGATAATAGGCACTTAAAGTATCCTGTCAGATTTCGCTCATACGTTCTTTGGTCGCCTTCGACTTCCAATAGGCTTGACTTATGTACTCACGCGCTTGCCTTTTCGCTTTGGGACGAAAACGCATATGGCACCAGCCCATCTTATTCGAGTATTAAGATAAAGTTTTGGAGGAGAAAAAGGATATGTTTTAGAAGTTTTACTACCTTTATTATACTTATTCGAATATTCCTCTTGGGTAAATATTCGGAATGTAAATCTATCAGGTCTATCCTTTTAATCTATCTTCCTTAAACCATCCAATGAGCCTTTGAGTGCTTTAACAATTTCTTGTTGCATTTGTCTAATTTCTCTTATTTTAGCTCCAGATCCCCATTTTCCGGAAGAACGGAACTTTAAAGAAAGTTCATCACTTACAATAAAAGCGTCAATGTCAAAGTCCGTTGGATCAAACGGAAGATTTCCTTTATGAGGACCTTTCCTACTAGTAGCCAAAGAACCTCTATATCCGACTTTAGCATTAGGGTCTATCTTATTCACTATTCATTCTAATCTTGCAAATAATCCGATTACGGTGCTGTTATGAGTTGTTATACCGCTGATGCTAATTATTTTGTGTTCGATCCGCACGATTTGAACTAATGTCTCCAAGTTTAACTGGTATGATATCCAAAATAAAACCACCTTTCGTAGAATATCTATATTAGCTATTCTACCTAAAGGTGGTTAATGTAGAAATCCGTCATACTATTTCCCACTTACCGTATAACCCAATTATTTTAGATTATTTTTGGTTTATCCCTACTTAAATACTAGATAGCATCAAACATTCCAATATAAGTTAGCTTATTATAAAGCTTTTCTTTATCTTTTATCATGATACCACCATCATAATACCAAAACACTGCATTCGCTTTTTCAACGCCCTTCTTTATACAAATCTCTCTAATTTTTGTTATAGTTTCTTCCGTAACTGATAATTCATCTTGGTTTATAAGAATATCTAAGTCTATCTCTTGTGAGTGCTGGGTATATCCAATCCAGTCCTCATCGTAAAATACTTCCCCTATATCTTTACAAAAACCACAGATTTTATAATCTAAATCTCCTATTTCTACATCTTCTCTATAGTCTAATTTAAAATACTCCTCATAATCCTTCTCAAAATTATTTCCTACCCAAATATGCACTTTAGATGTGTTTTGTTCTCCATAATTCATTTGTTATTTACACCTCATCTTCATATGATTATCATGATTTTTATTGATTATTCCAAGTGCTTCTTCCTTCGTTTTAGCACTCTTTAACTGTTTAATAACATGTCATGGAATCTCTTACTTGCACTACTACTGTGATGTTTACCTGATATAATATTACCATCTCCACAAATATACCTAAAATACTTTTTATCACCATTTAAAGGAACTACCATTTCCAACAACTCCTCTGCTGTGAATCCTAATTCCCTCGCTTTTACAGCAATTGATACAGGAAACATCTCATGAATACCTCCTCCATTTCGTAAGCTCTTTTAACAGATTGAATATGTTGAGAAACTTGCTCTGGAGTAGCTTTATTAAACCATTCAATAAATCCACCGTTTTTCCAAGGTGCTAGTCCGAATAAGTCTACCTCAGCATTAGGATTACTAACATATCCATACAATGTAGGATTATTTCTCGTCAATCCTATCAGATCAATCTGCGTGTACATTCCGTCGGCTGGTGAATAATAACGGAATCTTTTATAGTACAATCCTGTTTCAATATCTTCATACTGTCCTTGATATCTAAATGGAATAAAATCTTTTACATCTGTAAATTCTTTTACCCTGCCGAATATATCAAGCTCAGCTGACCAAACTTTATTACCTTCCTCATCAAAGGATTCGACAGGCGTGATAATCACTAATAATACTGTTTAACTTCATTCGTAATTTTAGCTGAAGGTACAAACCAATCCTTAAATATCCATGTAATTAGGTTATCTACTATTTCGGAGTCAGTCTGTAAAGAAGATTCAACTAGATTTTCAACTTTATCTAAATCATTCTGCCTGAAATACTCGTGTAGGATCGTATTCTCATCCCAGACGAAACTCATAGTTTTCTCGTCAGAACGCTTCTCTATTCGTCTACCTAGCGGGTCATAGTTGAAAGTAACTTCTGTGTTGTCAGGCTTGATGACTTTCTCCATCATGCCATTGCCGTTATATTCGTACCTCCACGTATCACCATTCTTTTCGACTTTTTGAATCAGATTCCCTTCCTCATCATAAAAGAATGTGGCCTCTCTTGTTTCAAGCAATCTACTTCCAGCACCATAGACACGGTCTGTCTTTTCTTTCGTTTCATACAGATTCCCGACATCATCGACACTACGGTGTAAGAAGTCAAATTGACCTCCTTAATTGGACCAAACTAGGTTACTGAATTCATCGTAACCATAAGTAACTTTTACGCCAGTTAACTCATTTACCATGCTTCGTAAGCAGTAATTGACATCCCAATTATAGACTCGTCTTCGTGTATGACGGCCCTGACTACTTATTCGATGGTGTATTGGTCTACCAGTTATGTCATACTGCCATTTGCTGATGACATTATAATGACATCTCCGGGTAATATTCTCTCAATCTCTTGACCAAGTGCATTGCTGCTGTCCAATGTTCTTGCTCTGAGCGAAAAGCCGTGATTTGCGACACATTTCCAATTTCATTACGACCAACATCGATTTTTGCACCTAAGCTACTCGTAATCTGTGAACGGTTGCCTAGTTCAAATTAAGTTATAAGATTATAATGAGGTAAGCGTTGACTATATTTTAGGGAAAACTAATGAGAGAAAACCTTATCCGAAAAGCAAATAATTTCTTAAATTAAAAAGAGTAGGACTTAAAACCAATTTGGTTTTTTGACTACTCTTTTGCTTGTTTTGTTCTATTTTTAGTTGAGATTATTATTCACTCAGAGCGATATTCATATTATAGAAAAGAGTTTTGACCGTCTAGTGTGCTAGTTCCGTACGAACTGGCTCTAACCTTGTCATGTCTTTTTATACCGTTATGAAAGTGGTTGCCATATTTCTAAATTTACTGACTTTTTATGTCATAACGAATCTATTTTTATACGGGCTTAGATTTTTATTTTACTAAACTAATATCCACTTTTTTAGGATTGATCCGATCTCAAAATGGCGAATCAAACAGTGATATAATGCGATAACTCTTCGGTATGTTTAGAAATCCAGTTTCTTTTCTCTAATTCAATTAACAATTCTTTAGTAGCAGCTTTTAAGGATTTTTCAAATTCTATCAAGTCGCATTCACATTCAGTCATTGATAGTATAGTACCCTGTTTTATTTGCACGAATTGAAATTTTAATAAACCATTTTTATTTACTACATCAGTTTTAAATGGTCCGTCAAAAAAACTTAATTGGAAGGTAGTCTCATCTGAATTGTTTTTTATTTTTTCAAAAGCTTGATTCCAATCAATCAAGACATCAACAATATAATCTATCCAATTTACTTTTTTTATTTTTGGAAAAACATTATTCCCGTAGGAAAAATACACCTCTCCAACAATCACATCCTGTTGATACTTTACTAAACTTGAAAGATTAATATTTACAATAACCTCCATCTAATACACCTCAGTGAAAATTTTTTGAATATTATCAACGATATTTTAGACTTCTATTTTTATACGGGCTTAGATTTTTACTTTTCTAAACTAATATCCACTTTTTTAGGATTGATCCGATCTCAAAATGGCGAATCAAAAAGTGATATAATGCGATAACTCTTCGGTTTGTTTGGAAATCCAGTTTCTTTTCTCTAATTCGATTAACAATTCTTTTGTAGCATCTTTTAAAGACTTTTCAAATTCTAACAAGTCGCATTCACATTCACATACTATTTTTGTTTTATCATATATTTCTTGAAAGAATTGGAATTTTAACAAACCATTTATATTTATTACATTTGCTCTAAATGGTCCATTAAAAAATTTTAATTGAAAAGCAGTCTCATCTGAACTATTTTTCATTTTTTCAAGAGCCTCATTCCAATCAGTTAAGACCCAAACAATAAAATCTGACCATTTTTCTTTTTTTTCTTTCGGAAAAACTGTTTCTTTGAAAGAAAAATACACCTCTCCAACAATCAAGTCATGGTACTTTACCAAACTAGATGTGTTAATATTTACATTAATCATCATATTAAATTCCTTTCTATAGATACCTACAGTGTATTATAGGTTTACAATAATCCAATCAACCTAGGCAAGTAGTCTTACCGTCTTTATATTTTTTAAAGCCTTCACTAGGTGTATCAAAATATGAAGTGAAATCACTATTTATATGCTGGGTTTTCGAATTATGTAAGTCTTACTGACCTTGAAAACATCCTAACGTGAGAATTAACAATATAAATAAAATCATGCTCATCTTCAACGTAAGGTCTAGTATTTAATGATCTAATCTTTTTATCAAAATTTTCTTTTGTAGGGAGCGGGGCGATTACAGGCGTAATAAATGGAATCCGTTTTGATGACTGCCTTACCTAGGAAATGGTAGTAAATAATTTATGGAATGTAAGAAACGCGATGAAAAGTGTAAGAAACAGGATGTGAGAGATGATCAACATCCTGTTTGCTTAAATTTTTATTGTCTGCTTGAATTTGGTCTCACTCAAGATTTAATCCAATTGAGTATTAGGCTTTCAATCTCTATTAAGTTTTTTTCATTTAACACACAATTGATTACTAATTCATCATTATGATTATCCATCGTACTATTTATCCAATGAGAAAGTTCTTGTCGGTCTCCCATATCTGTCTGAAGTATTCTGATAATCTTTTCATTTTTTAATGATTTTGCAGAAAAAATGGGATTTGCATTCATCATACTTTTCCCTTTCGAAAATTTAGTGTTGTAAAAAGGAGAAATCCATTCATTTTTATTTTTACTGTTTTTATCTAAAATGCTTAGAAAAAAATCAATCCAGAATTGCTCTAACTCAGCATAAACATATTCATCTTCTAAATAAGTATTGAATTTCTGAAATTTATGGTGTGGAATCATTTACAAACCCCCCCCCTTTCCTTTTACAGGTGATGGATCAGGAACAAAAGTTTTTCCCGTTTTTACTTCAACGTCCACTCTTTCATGTTTTGTATTTTTTACTTGATAAGTATTTGAAACAGGAGCATCAACCCAATTAACATTTCCAGCATTTTTAATAATTTTCGTGCCTTTTCGAATTCTGTTTTTCTTAATTTTCTATCCGTTTCGCTTAACTTAGCCTCTAACTCATCCACCATCGCTAATCCCTCAGAAACTGTTGAAGGGGTATCACGATTCCAAGCTACGGATTCTTCTAATTTGGAACCTTGCGCTTGAATTCTGCCTCTATGTTTAGCTAAACCAAAAGGGGCTATCTCAAAATTCGGATCGCTCACATAAGCATACAATGTCGGATTCTGTCCAGCCAAACCTATTGAATCAGGCTGTGTATACTAAATGACTCGCTTTTGACATGCTTTTTATTTTGCAAAGCTCGATATATTGGGACTTCTCTTTTGCATCATTTAATAGTTTACAATCCCTCTGAATCAACTAATTCATCTTTTAAATAGGTTATTTCTTCATTTAAGAAAACGCTGATTCCTAAATCACGATTTTCTGTGTTTTTTTTTAAAACTTATTATCTCATCTATTAAATTTTGTATTTCAACTACATCATTCTGATTGTAAGTGTAAATTTTAAAATATAATTTAATGAGATCATATTTTGTTTCTGCTTCTAAATTGTATAGATCGTTGTTTATGTTTTGGTAATTAAATGTTGATGTTTTTTCAAGAATCAAATATTTTAAAGTCATTTGTTCATCAAAAACTATAAATACATCTTCTGTTAATTCCCTGAAAATATAACTTTCAGCTAAATAAAGTTCATTTTCAATAGAATATGAAAAAATAATAGTATCCTTATATAGAAATTGACGTACATTATCAAGTTTTTTGTTTTTATCCAAAAAAACTTGAAAATTTAATTCTATCTTTTCTTTTTGTTTTTCACCTAATACTTTTAGTACTTTAGGTTCGTTTTGTAGAATTTTAGAACCTGAATTATAGAGTAGCTGAATGTTTAGTTTACAAACATTTCCGAATCTATCTGCTTCCCAATAATCTTGTATTTCATCAGAAGCATAAACTGATTCTCCCCACTCTATACAGTAGTAACCACCATTAACTATTTTTGTTATATTATTCATAGTTTCATTCTATTTGAGTAATTGCGGGCTTATCAGTTATAGACTTAATGTCTTTATACACTCCGGCAGCATCAGACTTGCCATAAGCGGTTATTATGCCAGAGCCCTTTCCGCTAACTACTACAACATCTCCATCTTTATAGAATAGTAAATGATTATTGTTCTTATGTTAAAAAATATTATCTGGATTGTCGAGTATATCCTTGATAACATCATGATTTTTAGGAAGAAATAATATCAATATATTCTTGATATTCAGAAGGTATAGACAAGGATCTACCAATTTATTTACATCACCAACATACCCTTGGAAAGTAGGATTATTTCTAGCTAATCCAATCGGGTTTTGTTGGGTGTACATACCCATTTCTGGGTCATAATAGCGAAAGCGATTATAGTATAATCTCGTTTCCAAATCATGGTATTGACCTAGGAATCTAAATGGAATAAAATCCTGCTCTCCGGTTAGTTCTCTAACCTTTCCGTACATATCCAGCTCCATTGACCATACAAGCTTGCCTTGACTGTCATAGGCAAGCTTAGAACACCTAGATAGTTAGAATTAAAGTCGACAACTAGGGTATTGCATATCAATTTATTTTACTATGGAGATTTTTTCAGGGTTATGTATTGGAATTTTAATTTTAATACCCTTTGTACTTGTTACTTGAATAGAATCATTTTCTAATTCTGCTTTTATAAAAGGATTACTATTATCTAAAAATAAGAACCAAATTAATTTTCCTGTTTTATCATTCAATTGAACAATACCGTCTCCTCCAAAACTACCTTCTCCAATGCTTACAGTAAAATCATCTGTTTCATACTTTTTCAATATATCAAAATGACATACGGAATCTCCATCATTGTACTTGAAAAAACTTTCAATTGTCGATTTGCATAACACTCTTATCCATTCGTTGTTATTATCTAAAACTAGTATATCTTCATTAGAAAAGAAAAAAGCATTAATTAATGGACACTCAAAATTTTCAATCAACTTATTTATACTCATAAAATCTCCTTTTTTTACAAGGAACTATAGGTTTCTCTTTCAATCCTTTATCAGGAACAACTCCACCTGCTTTTTTGTTCCTTATGTCGTTAAACCGTTCTTTGAATTTCTGTCCCCAAGTCTTCCCTGTTGTAGAATCAGGATGTATGTCTTCTGCTTTTACAACATTAACTTCAAGTTTTTCTATTCCTGCATTTTGAGCAGAGAGTAATCTTCTATTGTCGTAAGATACCAGTTGTCCATCAACTTCGATAACATTTATTGGTGTATACTTAGATGCATCAAATACCCTTACTTCTGATACAGTCCTTTGTGAGAAATTAATGTCATTTGGATTTACAAATATGGTTTCCAACCCAAACACATCAATCCATGTGTTAGGATCTTTCACATATCCGTATAGTGTAGGATTCCCACCAACCTACCCAATCGGGTCTTGTTGAGTGTACATTCCCATATCAGGTGAATAGTGTCTAAATCGATTATAGTATAACCGTGTTTTCAAATCATGGTATTGACCTTGGAAACGAAATGGAATAAAGTCCACTGAGAATTCTTCTTTACAAGTATAGCCACCTATTTTTTCATTATCTGTGAATTCTTTCTCTCTTCCATATATATCAAGTTCTGCTGACCATATTAGTGAACCACACTCATCATAAGCACTTACAGGTGTGCCTAGATGGTCGGTTATAATACTGTAACTACCTTCACTTGTTAGTTTGGCTGTTGGGATAAAGGTGTCTGCATCAAATATCCATGTTGTCAGCTCTTCTTTTGTCGGTTGGGACGGGTTACTCTCTTTTGTTATGTTCCATTCGTGCAAGATAGTGTTGCCATCCCATAGAAATTTTGTTACTTTGGCTACTCGTCGTCCGAGCGGGTCATACATAAAGTGAACTTCTTTTAAAATAGATTTATCCTGTGAAAAACTTATAGCTTTAGACATCATGCCATTTCCGTTATATTCGTACTTCCACGTATAACCATTCTTCTCAACCTTCTGAATCAGATTACCTTCATCATCATAAGAGAATGTGGCCTCTATCGTTTCAAGCAATCTACTTCCGGCACCATAGACACAATCTGTCTTTTCTTTTCTCTTGTTTCATACATATTCCCGACATCGTCTACACTGCGGTGTAAGAAATCAAATTGACCGCCTTGGTTGGACCAAACGAGGTTACTGAATTCATCGTAACCATAGGTAACTTTTACTCCCGTTAACTCATTTACCATGCTTCGTAAGCGATAATTGACATCCCAATTATAGACTCGTCTTCGTGTATCGCGGTTTTGACTACTTATTCGGTGGTGTGTTGGTCTACCCATCGTATCATACTGCCATTTGCTGATGACATCCCCTGGTAAGATTCTCTCAATCTCTTGACCGAGTTCATTGTACTGCATTGACACTATCCAAATTTCTTGCTCTGAGCGAGAAGCCGTGATTTGCGGCACATTCCCCATTTCATTACGAGCTACATCGATTTTTGTACCTAAGCTACTTGTAATCTGTGAACGTTTACCTAATTCATCATAGCTACTTGCAATCCACTGGTCATTCTGCCATTCCCTGATTACTTGTCCAGATGTGTCCCGCTCAAACTTTACGGTCACATGCTCATTCTCAGTCTCCAATAACAAGCCATTTTCGTCATAGCCAAACGTTTCCCAAGCGACATCTTCCCTATACCGTCGTGCAGATACGCTTTCAAAATATTACCTGGACGATGAATCAAAAGATAATAATTTTGTTGAGTGTTCAAATTAAAACACCCCCTGAAAATTAGACTTCTGGTCTAACTTTCAGGAGGCAGTAAACTCTTTTTTCGGTATACACTCAAAGTATTACTCTTCAAGTTATACTATACCTTTAAGGAGACTTTTCCCCATTTCGCTGTTCGATGTTTCTTTAACCAATTTTCCAGTTTACTTCCCTTAGGTGACTTAGGTTCAGACTTGGTTCATGTTCCTGATAAACCAGGTCACGGAACTATCCAACCAACTAGAACTATAATAATTCTTGTAAATGTTTTTTGAGACTCTATCACATAGGATACTGAATCCCGCTCCTCCATTGATCGCTCGATGTCGTTGAATAGCCTAGTTAAGTACTTGGATAGGAAAGCGTAATTTACTTCTCACGTTTTTTATCATCGGGTAACACTCTTGGGTGGTACTGCGCCTTCATAACATATTAATTTTGAACAAACATGTCATGGCTTTATCTTATCAACAAATTCTAACTTCTCTTTTTACTTGTCTGCATTGTAGAGTAAATGTGGAAGCTTTATTTAACACCTACACTGTAAACCACATATTCTCCCAGTAAATATGGGTTGTCTTCCTAAAGTCGTATTGTTTTAACCATAACAAAAAGCCTTGAAAGGTGGTTAGCCAATCTAGGTTATAAATAATATATCTAAAAAGTTATTTTGCTCTTACTTCAATTGCTCATCACTTCTAACCCTATACATAATTGTTGGTTGTACAACAAAACCCATTTTCTACTAAATCCAAAATGTTTACTTATTATCTTGTAACCACTTTCTAGCCTCTCCACCTATTAGAATATTTGGTCGTTCCGGCGTCCCAATATTAATACTTTTAATAAAAGCCTCTTCTAAGCCTCGAACCCCTGTTAGTTTAGCTCCGTTTAGCAATACTTTTTCAAACGTCGATTCGCTTACGTCTGCATTTTGAAGGTTTGCATTACGAAAATCTGCATTATCAAAAAGGGCTGCTACTAATTTTGCATTACGTAAGTTTGCACTATTAAATATAGTTTCAATACAATCACTCTTAGCAAATCTTGTATTTTGAAGGTTTGCGTTTGTAAAGTTTGCATAAGAAACATCTGCTTTATAGAAATCAGCATTTTCTAGATTCGTAAACACAAAGCTTGAAGAACAAATAGTTGAAGAATACATTTCTATATTTATCAAGTTCATATTATTAAAGATACAATCTGTAATATAAGCCTGATTTAATGGATATTTTATTAAATCTACTTCTGTCAACTTTACTTCATCAAGAACTAACTTCTTGCCTTCTAATCCTAGAGAATCAAGCCAAATTTTATGTGATTCTAAAAGTTGAATTAATTCCTCTTTTTTGCAATTATTAATGATGATTCCCCCCTCTAAGGATACCAAATAATCTTGTCTGATATCCCCTCTTTTTGTATTGCCTCTTTCAATTGCTTGGTATGTTCTGGGGTCAAATTTCTATCATCAATTATAACATTGTGACCTCGTTCAAACTCTTTCTTTATTTTTTTCATAGCGTTATCAACTGTAAAAGCACCTTTTTTGGGTGAAGTATGACCATGGGGATAAGATTCAAAGCTCTTTACATCCCATTTTTTCCCTGTAACAGTATCAATAAACTCTGCACCTTTATCAGCTTTTGGATCTCTGATAATTTTTCCTAAATCACCACGACTTTCTAATTCTAATCCAACCTCTCTTTCTTTTATTCCTTGATCTTCGATTCTTCCTGCATGTGATGGATCTCCTGCTAAATCATCCAATTCTTTCTGTGTTCTTCCTCCAGTATATTTACCCGTACCCTATGTTGTAATCTTAAAATCGCTAATAAAAAAAACAATCTATCTTATACCTTATTAAACTACTTCTTCCTCCTTTATTATCGGCAATTCATAGGCTGTTTTGTGCTTCATCATACCGTATATAATGTTCACAAGCCGTCTCATGATACAAACCAATGCTTGTCCCTTTGTTTTGCCTTCTTTTAGTTTCCGTTGATAGTATGCATAAAACACTGGGTTCCTAGGCAGCTTACTTCCTTTTGCCACTTGTACTTGCTGTACGGCTAAGTTGTAAAATAAAGCATGTAGCGCCCGATTTCCTTGCTTGCTTTTTTGTTCCCTTCCTTTCCCACCAGAGCCAAAGTAAACAGGCGCAATACCCGCAAATCGTGCTAATTTGTTGGCATTCGGAAAACGGCGTACATCGCCTATTTCTGCAATTAAAGCTGAAGCTGTAACGAGATCTATGCCTGGCATCGTGTCTAATTGAAAGTCTAGTAAACTCATTAACCCTTTTAATTCTTGTTCCACAAAACGCATTTCCTGCTTCTTAAATGAAATGTCTCTGACGATGCTCTTTACTAGAAAGTCTCGTGTTTCTTGGTGTTCTCTTACTGTGTTTCCATCCTCTTTCACCAACTTTAAAATTTCACTTGCTTTTTTCACTGAACATGTATTATTACTGGCTTCTAATAAAAATATGGTCAATTGCTTAACACTTACCCCTTCTAAACTCGGTGGAGATGGGTATCGTTCCCAAAATGCTAATGCTGTTTTTCCATCTACTTCTGAAAAAAACTTTTTATAGCTTGGATAGTGGTGACTTAATTGAATATGTAGTTGATTCTTTAAAGCCCCTTGTGCTTTTACTAATGCATTTCTTCTACTGACCAGTTGTTGTATCGACCAATATAAATCATGTGGTTTAGCGTCTGGTAACTGCTCTAGTTTGTTCACCAAAATTCTGGCTACACATTCTGCATCCCAACTATCGCTTTTTTGTGTGGTCATATTGCTTTTTCGTTCAGCGTATGAAAGAGCTGGATTTACTTCTTTTACAACTTGTCCGTGCTCATCCAAAAACTGCGCTAATGCTCGTCCATAGCCCCCAACATCTTCTAAACCAAAAATAGGTGTCAAACCATCGTCCATATGTTTATATATATCCAGTAAAAATGTTGAAAAAGCAGACGGTTTATTTTCAAACTTTATTTCATCTAGTTTCTCTTGCCAACAATTAATAATAACCGCCACATGGTGTTGCTTATGTAAGTCTACTCCCACATAAAAATGTTTCTGTCGTTCGTGCATTAACTCATCCTCCTATTCAATGGAATGAAAATGCCGGCAACCTTAGTTCGAGCGTTCACCTTCCGGTGCGCATTGGTACGAAAGCCTATCCATTTTCATCGTTACATACTAACTTATAAGAAAATGAGCACCTTTTTTAAGTAACCCTTCAAATTATTGCAGGATGTTGCCCGTTTGCTTGAATTTGCCCATATGTATAAATCCCCCGATAAAAGCTTTCACGGTCCAAAATGCGCTTCACTTGTACTTTTGTAAATCGTTTCCCTTTCTCTGTTCGATGGCCTTCCATGTTGAGCTGTTCTGCCAATTTAGATAGTGACCAATGTTTAAAAAAATGTCTTAATTCAAATAGCCTCCGTACAACGATCGCTTTCTCTGTATCCACTTCTAATACTTTTCGTCCTTTCTGTACTGTATAACCAAACATGACACCACCACCTGCATAGCCACCTTGTTCAGCTTTTTTCTTTCTTCCTCTACTCAACTTTAATGCAATTTCGAGCCTTTGATATTGATCTAACAGCTCTAACATGCCATTCACTAAAAAATCATTTGGTTCATGTGTGTATATGCTGTAATTTGGCTGCTCAATCGCTTTCACATCTGCGTTATATTTTTTCAACTCTCGTTGTATCAATACTTTTGCCATATCAGAGCGCCACAAACGAGACGTATTTAATACAATTACTTGGCTCACTTGATGATATTCTATATCTGCCAATAGCTCTTGCAAGCCTTCTCGCTCAATTGTTAATCCATCCTCATCAACTGTCGCTCCGCTGAGTCCTCTATCCTCATATATGTGAAGCAGTTGTAGCTTATTTTCGTCACAATACCTCTCAATTTCTTCTACTTGATACGCTAAGCTATATCCTTCACGTACTTGCCCTTCTGTTGAAACTCGTACATAACCAACTACTTTTTCTTTCATAATGCCCCTCCCGTTACAGCAATTAAAGTCCCTGTAACGCTTACCCGTTTTTTGCGGATAACTTGTGTGTAACGTCTATCCGTTACAACATACTGTACGACCTTACCCAAATTTTGCACAACCCTTTATTTTACAGTCGTTTTTTCTCTAGTAGGGTCGTACACTATAAGTAACCGTTACAATCAAAAAAAAGAGGTGGTGTTTTTATTATGTCTTCTACTATTCGTTTACGTCTCAATGAAATTTTAATTGAAAAACAAATGAGCCGTCGGCAACTTGCCAGACAAGCCTCTTTACGTCCGAATACGGTAAATGACCTATGTACTCGCCCTGTACAATGTCTACATACACGTATTCTCTCTATCTTATGCGATACATTACAAGTTTCTATTCAAGACCTCCTTGTATTAGAGCCAATTGACTAAGCAACCCCAAGTACCATCGAACATGGCTCATCTATCAGTTGTTTCCATACTGCTCCTGCTAACTCGTCGAAATCCACTCGATACTGGTTCGCAAGGGGCTTTTTTATTGCTCTACGTATATACTGCGTGTACATGTCTTTTCCATCTCTTAAATTAATGACTCGTTCTACTTCTTTCTTCTCCAACGCTTGCCAATCCATTATCACCACCGCAAAGTATTGTTTATTCTGTTTTGGCGAATGTCTCTCTATATCTTTAAGCTCTATTTTTTCATCTGGTTTATAGACGACTTCAATCCTACTCAAATCATTTTCCAAATAAATACCTTTATTTCTAAATAGCTCTAGTCTCTTATCATAAATTCGACAATATCCATTCTGTTTTCTTTGATAACCTTCACCAAAATAACGTGTCGTTTCACAATGACTCATTTTCCTCCGCACATCTATTGGTATAACGACCACATTTTCTAGTTTCGTTGGTATATCGTACGCTACATCACAGCTCACAAATTCTACTCGGCTTGCCCGCTTCCCTATCATCTCTAATATTTCTCTGAAATGTGAGTAATGCTCTGGCCTTGTCTCAATCCTTAGGGTATGTAAGTAACCTTCTGCTTCTCTAAAGTTTTTAAAATACATATGAATGTATACATCGTCACTTTTCCGCATGTGCAATTCATAGCTATATGTTCCACTATAAATCTTCATTTTCACTTGATATTTCTTCACCCCCAACATATAAACACGTAAAAATGCTGAATGTGGTACATCCTTATAATCTATAACGAACTTATCTATCGAAACCTCTATTTCCAACTTCCCCTTGTATGCTAGTACTTATATAAAATTTAACACTTAGTACACTAATTAAATAATCGTAATCTTTTCAATTTACTTATTTAAACATGCAAAAAAGCACTTGTCGCCTGTCATAGACAATCAAGTGCTTTAAGTTCATACATTTTCTAAGTTTATTAATATTTGCAAGTTTTATAAGTTAGTTTAGTATTGACAGTATGACATCTTTATTAACACTTGGCAAGTGTAACATTTAAACCCGTTTGCTTGTTTAATCTCGTGTGTTAGGTGCTTATGACATCCATAAGTGGTCCTTGTAAGTAAAATGTCATCTCGCCTATTCTCGCTCTTATTGCTTAATTGTTAAAATAGCACTCCTTGATGGTCTAGCCTTCATGAGTTATTAATTCAAATTTAAGGAAAAATCTGTGCCAACACCTTTATAGATTCTTTCCGGTTTTCATATCAACTGCAGCAGTAACAGAAATACAAAAAGCTTATTCCTTTTTATCGTTCGAGTTGGAATAAGCTTTTTGCGAGATTATCAAATAATTGTCAAGTTAAGATCATTATGTTATTTAGACTCTTCTATCAATCGTATAGGGAAATTAAAAAATCTGATAAAGTATCACTGACCTTATTAAAATCATCTAATTCTACACTTTCATCATAACAATATACCGCTGGATCGTCCCCATCATTTAGATTAAAAAACCAGAACATATATCCTTGGTGCATCATAAATATAAACTGATTATCTGTGAGTATTTTTATGGAGTTATTTTCCTCCAAAAGCTCAATAGCCCACTCTTTTAAATCAAAAATATACTTCATGGAATAATCCGTACCAACTAAAAATTCAATTCCATTACCAGCTTTATTCATAAAATCCAAATAAGTTTTAGGAAGTGTTCGAGTTGGAGATAATTTTACTAATTTTGATATATCATCCTTACTGCAGGGTTTCATTGGATAAGAGTCATTCTCTAAGGATGCCAAGAAATCCTCTATATTACTACTTTTATTAAAGTTCATACTAAATCTCCTCCATATTCTACTCATCTAATATTTGTACTCTCGTAATATTAATGTTTGGAAAATCCTTTTGAAATTGATCAATAATATCATTACAACTTTGACAAATCGCCTTGTGAGAAATGATTTCAATATTACCATTAACATTTGGAGTATCTTTGTACTTTTCCCTAAGATGCTCAATCATTTTCTGCTCTGTATCATTTAACCTGCCATTCTTATCAGAACCACTGTATTTATAATAGTTTTCTGAAGGTTTACTAAAATTATCCTTATGATTAGGATTCGCTGGATCTATTTTTCCACTTACTGATTCCAAATCAATCTTTTCACCGTTAATTTCACCTTTTGTAACAGCGACATTTTTCCGTTTTCCAGCATTATATTTTTTAAACACATCGTCAATCTGTTTCTTATCTTGATCTTTTGCTTCCCTAAAATCTCGAAGGTTACCACTTGAACCACCTTTATCCGTACCCTTAGGAGTATCCACTTTAGCTGATTTGGTTGCATTTTTACCGTTCGGAAGCTTCCCTATTTTTGCTGCTGAACCAAGACCTTTTGTACCAACCACAGCAGTTGCAGTGTTTATTGTTGCTTTAGTACCCCAGTATGCTTGTGAATATGCATTCCCATTGACGACATTTCTTTCAAAGGAATCTTTAATTGAATTTCCTATGGTTTTTGCAGTTTCAATAGGGTGTGAAACTGCTTCCACCGTATTTTTAAATACTCCAATCGGATTAGTCACTAATTCTATTAAATCATCGTATACACCTTTCACTGCATCTACGGTTCCGTCAAACGTTCCTTTGGATTTTTGAGCTAATTTTAAGGATGCATTGTATCCCTCTCGTAACCATTTTTCTTTAGCAGACATATCTTTAGTAATCTTTAGAGGTTCCATTTTTTCCAACGACTGATAGACTTTGACAGCTTCTTTTGTTGCCTTTTTAACTTCCTTTACAACTGTTTTTGCTGTCTTTTTAACTGTCTCAACAGCTGTTTTCACTGTATTAACAGTTGCTTTTGCTGCGGTTTTAACCACCTTAACGGTCGTTTTTGCTGCGGTTTTAACCGCCTTAACGGTCGTTTTTGCTGCAGTTTTAACCGCCTTAACGGTCGTTTTCGCTGCCTTTTTAACTGCCTTTTTAACTGCCTTAACAGCTGTTTTCACTGCCTTTTTAACTGTCTTTACAACTTTTTTTACATACTTCTTGGCCTTTTTAACTGCTTTTTTTACAGCCTTTTTAATCCTCTTCACCAGTTTGCTCTTGGATAAATTATTTTTTAGCTTCCTGGCTTTTGTTAAGACCTTGCCTAATTTTTTCTTAAGCTTTTTCTTCGCATTTTTTAAGGCTTTCTTTAGTTTCTTTTTGGCCTTTTTGATTTTCTTTTTAACGGACTTAGCCGCTTTTTTTACTTTCTTAACGACAGGAATACTGCCAAGGAAACTGCCAACTGCTCCAAAGAAGCCTTTACCTTTCTTCGCCATTAAGCACCACCCCCACCAATAGGGATCATGCCCATGACGTCTAGTGCGGATTCAAGGTCAGCGCCTTCTCCCGATGTATTCGATACAGTTACAGGTGCTTTGTTCGAGCCTTCCATTGTGACAACCTGTCCCTGAATATCGGTGATTCCATCAAAAACAAGACTGCTGGAGCCACATGTTAAGCGCATGGATTCGCCTGCGCTCATGGAGATGCTTTTACCTGCAAAGGTGATCGTATTATTGGCTGTTAGTGTAAGCGGATGCTTACTATGTACTTCTACTCCACTTCCCTGATCCAACTTTAGGAAAACGGCGCCTTCTTGTGCGGTAAACATCACCGATTGTGGGTCTAGCTTGATGTCCTTGCCTTTTGGCGTACCCCAGTAGGACGTTTTCGGATCGGCTGTTTTTGGGTTCGAGTCGCCCCCCTTTCGTACACTGTGGCGAACAATGGCTGCTTCCTCCCGGTGTGTCGGGAAGGCAAGGTGAACGCTATCGCCTTCTTCTGGCGGGCTGTAGAAACCGCTATGTCCTTCTGCAGTATAAGGCGTAGCAAGTGAGAACCATGTGGCTTCTTCCTTTTTTTGTGCCTTATCAATGGAAAGGTGCAGGCGTACTTGATCCTTTTTGACCTCTAGTACCTTCCCCTCAATCGCGGTTCCTGATAAGGAAGGAATAGTTAGTCTTTCTTGACGAATACCTGCTTTGGACAGTAGATGATATTCGTATGTCAGGACACCTTGTTGCATGCGTGCTATGGACTTCGCCACAACTAGCTTTTTGTTTTGGAGTTGGACACGGTCACCGAGTGCTAATGTTTTTTTAGACTCGATCACATAGGATACTGTATCCCGCTCCTCCATTGGTCGCTCAATATCATTTTGTAGCGTCTGTAAATACTTTGAGCGATCTTTGATGATTGTATAGCTAGTAGCGGACAGTTTTTCTACTCGACCTTCTGGCAGACCGAACCATAGCTTAGGTTTATCGGCATCTACTGCTGGTACAAGCACTGTTCGAAAATGCGAGGCCATGCGCTTTAGAAATTGCCAGTCCGTCTCCCTATATTGTAATATAAATTGCTTTAGAGGAGTAGCCTTTGACACAGTGTCAATAACATCAGAGCCTGGATAATTAGCGAGTATTTGCTTGAGCATAGCATTATACGTCATCTTGTCGTGCTGGAAAGGGCGAGCATTGCGTTTACAATCCAGTGTAAATGTAGATGACACCGCTTCAAGTTCAATTTGGTACACGCCTCTCACCATACGAACTGCTACTTCGGATACTTGTCCCTTAAAAAGCGGTCGCACACGTTGGCCGTTACGTTTTTGATAGAGCTCTATCCGATCTGAACTACTGGCAATCTGCATACAGCGATCTTTCTTTTCCTCTGGGATGAATCCCGTAATTGATAACCTTGCATGGTCATTCACAGTTTGGGTCAAGCTGAGATCATGCAACGTCTGAACCTCATAGGGGGATACGAGTTCAAGCTCTCCGTATCCAATCACTTCCTCATACGTGTTCACATGAATACCCTTCTTTCCTCAGTGGATAATGGCTTATTCTTGACCATCATCTTCTACCTTTATCGTCCCGCAATATATGCACATATTAGTAGATTGGTTGATCAGCGCGGGAGAATTCTCAATCAACTGATCGGACTTTCCGTTAATCCATGGCATTGTGACTACTGGTGTACACGGCATCGGTTTCAAAACACCATTATTAGCCGCTGTTGCAGCTGCCACCGTAGGATTAGATAATGATTGACATAAACCAAAGGGTTGAATATTGACATAGGGCTTATAATCCATCGTGTTCATTTTTGCCTTGTCTTTTGTATAAACGCCATGGCTTACAGGCATCTTTAATATGCTTGTCTGATCACCTTGCGAGCACGATAATTTGGCACCAGCGACTACATAACTGCGCTGCTCATCGCCTTTTGTCTGCATTTCATCTGCCATCAAAAACCACCCTTTCTATAAGAAAAGTGCATTCACGTCACTTCACTTAGTACACTCAAAAGCGAAAATAACATGTTCCTATTTCCGCCTTTGAGAATCTTTATCATGATACGTGAATGCCTAGATGAATCACTTTAGAAAAAAATGATCTCATCTTTTTTCTCTTTACCTTCTTCATACAACTCTGTATAAATAATGTTTTTCTTGCTATCCTCTAGCTGGCCAATTGAAACTTTGAGAAGCTGTATTGTATCATCACCATACATGCGATATATATGACCGTTCCATTTTCCTGTTATTTTTTGTTCATCGGAAGCTTTGATTTCCTCTACATATGCAAGGTCACCTAAATCACTTTGCAATGTACTTCCATCCGCGCTAATTGTTAGCTTTTTTACGATTGTAGCTGTAGGATTTTCAATCGTTAACTGATCATCCTTTTTTACTATAGTAATATCACTTTCGCCAATTTTTCCAAGCTTCATATGCTGATCAAGTTCTGTGAAAAAATTATATTCGTCTTCTGTAATGCCTAATTTTTCATCATAGGGAAGCTTCTCACCTTCAGCTAGCCCAGCTAATGTTTCTAAATGCCACTCTTTATTTTTTTCGAGAGAAACTTGCATAGCTGCTGTAATTTTTTCCACTTTCTCGTTTATATCTTTTGGAAGTCCGATTGCCATGACATCTGCCTTAAATGTGCCTTCTTTCAAGCTTTTAGCCAAACTTTCTTTACTCATGTCTACTTTAGCTGGGCTTCCCTGTTCAGCTACGGGCTCTTTTTTCTCACCTTTTTCAGCCTCACCTGACCCACAACCAGCTAGTACTAAAGCAGCGAAAGCAGCCATTGCCCATCTTTTTTTCACGTTAATGCTCTCCTACTCTATGTATTGCTAGTTATCTATGCTTGAAGGATCTCGCTCCATCTTCCTTCTGTTTGCACCTTGCGGAATCGAATCCCTCGAAATGCTCGGCGCAATATACTTTCCGCTAGCTCAATATTGACAATGATGTAATCCTCTTTAATGCCCTCAATTTTAAAGAAGGTGTAAGGCGCAGCTAAAGTCTCATCAATAACGAGCTTTTTCAGCGTCCCATCCAGATTGAATTCTGTTTGAGGTGAGAGACAGGTCACTTTTGGTGGAATGACGAGCCAATATAACGTCTGTTTTAATTTTGGCATATCCATAAGAACAACTGGCTTAAACGGTAGGCGCGACTCATATTTTTCCACTAGCTGCTTCACTGGATCAGCTAAAAGAGCAATCGGTTTTTCGATAAAATCGATATAGTCATTTTCACTTTTATCTAATACAGGAAATTGACGTTCGAGTTCCTCTAGCTCCTCCATCCTTTCCGCTGTTAATAGTTCCTTCTTAATAACTTGAGATATGCCAATTGGTTCTACAGCATTTGAGATACGCTCATCCTGAGATAGAATAAAATAGTTCATCTTTGAGTCTCCTTTTTCACGATATCTATTTCCAAATGACACTCGCTGTTTGGAATGGATCTAGCTTCAGATGCTCCCGTGCTTCCTTCGAGAACATAGCTTTTTCTAAATTAGCTCCTTCAAAATGAGCATTCTTGACGTTGGCCCCGATAAAGCAAGCGCCTCGTAAATTAGCTAGCTCAAAATCTGCACCCTCTAAATTAGCTCCAGTAAAGCGAACTGGGAGATAGCCTGGCATTTCCCACTTCTGTCGATCAGTTAGCCCGCTTTCTCCCTGAGCTCGTTGGAAGTTAGCACCTTGTAATTGACTATTGCTGAAATCTGCCTCATGGATCGTACTAAAGCTCAAATCAGTATCCATTAGTTGGCTATCCCTAAGATTGGCACCAATGAGTAAACAATTACGCATTTGACTCTGTGCTAAATTCGTTTTCTGGAAAAAGGCATATCGAATATCTAAGTCTTCATAGTTGCCACCAGATAGATTTAATTTGCTAAATACTTCATACGGATATTCATCCTCTAATTTTTGATCTAGCCAAGCCTTGATTTCTTCGATATCCTTCGAGGTGAAGTCCTCACTATAGACAACTTCATTGACATCCATAAATTCACCTATACGAATTTCTACAGCAGCCTCCCGATCAAGTGCTAAGTATTCTGGGCATCTAATAATGTCTGGTAATGCATATCTAGCAAGGCTAATGATATATTGATGAAAATGAGTAGCTTCCTTTAGCTTGATGTGCTCAATATCCGCTTGGGTAATAGCTCCCATAAATGTTTTGCTGTATAAATACAACTCTTCGATGAATTGTTCTAAAAAGCTGAGAGCCCAGCTTGCATCATAGGTAGTTAAAATTGGATGAAGGTCAAAAAACCATTCCTCATCCGTTCCCTCTACTAGATAGTGATGACGACCCTCTAGTAACTCTGTGCGTAGCATGGAAAACGTGATATGTCCAATTGGGCCTTTCTGTTGAAGAGATTGCTGCTGCTGTAACTGCTGACATATGATTTGAAAGGATTTTCTAAACTCATCTGCAAGCTCATCTTTAGAAGCTTGGAAAAAATCCTCTAACGCCAAAAGGTATTTCAATCGTCTTTTCTCTACTTCTGTTTCATAAAAATGCTGTAAAACTCCCTCTGCCTGCATATGTGTCTCCTTCTTTCTCTTTATTAAGAACCAAAAATAGAGCTTTTAATTGGCTTTTACTTCTTTCCCGAAAATTTGCACACTGCCATCCATCGTTATTTTACTTTCCTTGCATTTTAATGAAATTTCTTCCTCAGCAGACAAAAGAATTTTCTTGCTAGCATTGACCGAAATATCTGCCTCGGAAATAAGCTTGATTTCCTTTTTACTAAAAATTTCGATACCGCTTGCTTCATTTAAACGGATAAAAATATCGCCATCCTGCGCTGTAATGACAATCTCCGTTGGGCTCATCTTAATTTCTTTGCCAAAGGCTGTTCTGTAATATTTAGTCGAAGGGTCATCCAGCTTATTGGTCGCGGTAGTGTCTAAATTTTTTCGAATCGAGCTGCTGGCAATTCCCTCCTCCTCACGCTGTGAAGGGAAATACACATGAACAAAGTCGTTGATTTCAGGCATACAATACCAGCCACTATGCCCCTCAGCTGTATAAAGCGTTGAATAAAGGAACCAATGTGCCTTGCCTTTATCCTGTGTTTCATCAATATTTAAATGCACCTTAATATGATCCTTGGCAACCTCTAACACTTTACCTTCAATAGATACACCTGAAATTTCATCGTTAAAGATTTCGCTCTTGTTCATACCATTCTTCGTCGAAAGTGTATAACGATGCTTTAGTAAGCCATCCTTCATCGACGTATAGGCTTCACAAACATAGAGTGTATACTCATGAAAGGTTACGTGGTCTCCTATGGCAAATACCTTATCCGTTTCCACTTCATAGTACAAAAAGTCCTGCTCGCCCATACCATCATTGCCGTTCTCTGTATAGAGCAAATAGTCTGCTAGTTTTTTTCTTGTCGTATAGTGATAGTCTTCTAGCTTTCCTTTTGCATTGCCAGCAGGGACACCAAAATGGAACTTTGGTTTATCAAACGTAGCAGCTGGCACTAATCCCGTGTTAAAGCGGGAGGCAAGTCTTTTTAAAAATTGCCAATCGGTTTCTCGATATTGTAGGGTAAACTTGTCTAATTTCCCTCCCTTTGTGGCCTCATCGATAATATCGAGACCAGGGTAAAAGGGACTCATTAGCTGGAATAGAGAAGAATAGTTCATTCCTTTATCCTGATAGGAGCGATTTTTTTTCTTAATATCGAGTTGATATGTACTTGAAGCAGCTTCAACTTCGATATAGTAAATACCTCGAACTGTACTTACCTTGACACCTAATATGACACCCTTAAATAACGGGGTAGGTGCACCTAAATGATCGAGCTGATTCACTTCAATGGCTGAATAGGCCTCTGTCATTTCGACATACTGATCTCGAACTTCCTCCGGCACGATCCCTGTAAAACGTAGTATTGCATGCTCATTCATTTTCTTTGTGAGTGTAAGCTCTTGAATACTCACTAGTTTAAATGGCAGTATTTGAAGATTATGATAGGCAGTTACTAAACTACTCATCGTAATGCCCCTCCAATCATTCTATTAGGAGCAAATTGCATTGTTTCCATCATCGCCCTTGCGATAGGACGCCACGTTTCGATATCCTCCTCCATACAATTGAACGTACCGATAAGGGCTTTTCCATCAATCGATGCAAAGAACATTAAATTAAAAATCTCGCCATCAATAGCAGGTGTAATCACCTCGATAAAACCAACAGTTTTGTCATCTATTTTGATGACATCCGTATCGAACCATTCTGCTGCTGGCTGAGCTTGCTCGAGGACGTCAATCATACTTTCCTGAAACTCAGCAACTTCCGCTTCAGTTAGTGGATTTGATGTTTTGTTGAAGGCTAAATTGATCGTTGATGATTCATCTGTATAAATAATATTTGGTCTTCGTTCTGAAGGGTATTTTAATGATGCTAACTGCGCTGGCATAATTGAAAATAGCTTCGGCATTCGTAACGTAATTTTTCCATCCATAATACGTTGATCAATGACTGGCACAGCCTGCTCATCAATATTGACAAAGTCCTGGTAAAGGTCAATTGCATCTAGCTCAGACTGTTCCTCCTGTTGAGGTTCCTGCTGTGGCTCTTGCTCCGCTTTTAATGCCGCTTCCTTTTGGGCTAATTCATGTTGTTCTTGCTCTCGCATTTCATTTCTAAGTGCAATAATTTTTTCATCTAAAAATTTCAACCCATTCACCTTCCATTTCTTGAACGTTTTTTCACCAACCGACTATCAGCTAGTCAACAATCATGCGCTTTGGACGCCCTTTACCATGCCCTGTCATACGACCACCGCCCTTGGATTCTAATAAAATACGGTTTAAGTATTTATGAATCTGGCTATTAGATAACGTTTGGTAGTCTAGCTCTAGTCGATTGCAAATATAGAAATTGATCGCATCTCGTTGAACCCGTTCCTGATTTAAGCACTCTAAGGCAAAAGCTATATCATATGGATTAGATGGCCGATTTTTTAACAGCTCTCGTGCAAAATAGTGCAAAATAATTGGATGATATGTGCTTTTTTGTAGGCCTGCATACTGACAATGAAGATAATTGACCGTATTGTATTCAGTAGCAAAATCGAGAAAATCAATATGCTCTGAGCGCAGTTTGGAACCTAATTTTAATTTAAAGCGCGCTAATTCTAGCTCGTTATGTGCAAGCTCTATTGAATGATCTAGGACAATGTTTGTTGTGTTATTTGTAAAATCTAATTCATTCACTTCTTCAGCAAATCGTACTTTAAGAATTGTTTCATTCCCTGACGCCTCATAAGGAAGCTCATAGCTATTATGCAGCATATACAGCTTTCCATTATGCTTGACAATACCTTGTGTAATGATGAGACTTGCATCGGCTACAATAATGTTGACGCCAGCAATAATGCCATTAGAATAGTCTTGGAAATACAAATCTAAAAATTCTCTCGGGTAATCTCGCAAATTTTCTAGCATTTCTCGCTTTAAAATGCGACCTTTTTGAAAATGTGGATATTGATTGGCAAACAAGCTGTCACCCACCTCTTTTCTCTTTTTTTCACTACATCCTTCAGAGGCTTTGGGCCAACATGATGTTGGTCACTCAGTCGTTGCCACAGGACGTGGCGTTCTTAGACGGAGTTCCTCTATTTCAGCGGATGTCTTTTGTACCGAAAGCGTAGCGACAGGTACAGGTGTCTTTTGTACCGAAAGCGTAGCGACAGGTACAAGTGTCTTTTGTACCGAAAGCATAGCGACAGGTACAGGTGTTTGGACACCCGCTGAAAGAAGTTAAAAGCATGTTTTACTTTAATCCATCAAAGAAGTCTAGCTCAGACAAATCTGTTTCAAATGCAAAGAATTCCTTCCTTCCCATAAAGAGCTGTTCGTCTTTTCTTGTTACGGGTACGACATGGAAGCCCCAATGATCTATTCCTGCGAAGACAAAGAACTTTACTTCCCCATTAGCGATGGAATCCGTCTCGTCTTGTGGAATTTTATCGTGATAATATGCCGCGATATTCTCATAAAGAACAGGCGCAAAATCCTCTTGACGATTAAAGTAAGTGTATTTATAAGATGACTGATTGTCGCTACCAGTTAGGAAGAATTCAACCTCTGTGACACCCCACGGACGAGAAATCGTGCCGTGAATTTGATTTAGCCTTTCTAAGCTACTGATGAGTAATTTTTCCTGACGATTATGTGTAAAGGCGCTAACCGTATAAGGGACTACCGGTGCATGATTCGTCACTTCCGTTTCGATCATGCCTATCTTTTTCGCATTTAAATAACGAAGTGCTCCTCTTAGGCAGGCAAGCTTTAGTTCAGGTACTTTGCCGACATTTTCAGCCTTTTGCCTAAATTCAATGCTGCGTCCTGGTACAAATTCCTTCAATGCCTCGCGGAACGCATCGATTTTACAGGATTGTCCAGTTAGTTTTATAATGGAATATTCTCCTAAAACCCCACTCTCATAAAACTCCTCTAAAAACTCTCGCACAATATCATAAATATCAGCCTTAATGAGATGGTTGATTTCCTTAATATTGAAAAAGACATTTGGATAGTCATAAACTTCCTTAAATTGATTGTTTTCTAGCATAGACAGACACCAGCGATCTACCGCTGTAACATTTAAATCACTATCCTGTTGCATATCGCTATCCGAATAAAAACGACTTCTTAAAATACCTGTTTTTCGGAAAAATTCTTTCTTCATTTCCTCTGCCATTTCCCATAAGAAATAATAATTATTGCGGACACGTAGGTATTCATCTCGTGTTCGGTTTTCATACTCTTTAAAGCGAGTAGGGATGATGTACTCGGCCTCTACAAAGGCTTTTTCGAATTGCTCGTACACTGCTTCTGTGCCGTAATCGTCTACATATCGATAAATATCCTTACCAGGAATATCAATTAATGCGTCGATATCATAAGCATTTTTTCCTCGACTATAATAGTTCGCAAAAACAATTTTCATAAATTGAAAAATACGATATGTAATATTGTTGCCACCAAAATTCGTATCTCCATTTTCATACGTGGTATGAATATCAATTTTGTAAGAAATACGCCCATCCTCTATTCGAAACTTACAGGAGGAAAGGTCTGTAGTTCCACCTCCACAATCGATTACGAGTGCATTATATTGCTTGCCATCCAGAAAGCTATTATTCTCTATTTGATTGGCGATTGTATTATATAGAACCGCCATACCTTCATCGAGGGCATGCTCCGTTTCGATTTGGTATTCAGGTAAAATCGCATGAAACATATCTAAAAATTGCGTTTTCAGCTTAACGGGACTAGAAATATGCACATGCTTGAAGCGACATTTAAATTGATGCTCCGCCATTCGAATAATATAAAGCAAAAACTCTCTTAAAATTTGGCTTCGTGGGACAAGTGCTGTATTTCCGTTAGCATCCATGACCTCTTCCAATTTGGCATAATTACTTACCCAGCGTTTAATGCCTTGGAATTTCGTCGCCAATGATGTATAGCTATTTTTTTTCATCATTTTTAACGCTTCATAGCCGAAATGATAGCTTACTTGTTCTGAATTCGAGCAATCTGCTACTGTCATGACAGTCGGCACTACTTCAATCCATTCATTTTGATGGAGCGGGTCTGGAAATTGGACAAAATTGATGCTATTTAGCTGAATTCTTTCATTTAATAAATCATGACTGCAAGGGGAAGAGACATAATCACTCTCTAAATAGACACCAGCCGTTGTATTTGTTGTTCCAAAATCAATGGCAAGAATGGCATTGGTTGTTTCTAGCTGTTTAATTTCTAAATCTGGTATTGGCACCTTATAGTAGTGAAGATTTGTAGGCGGAAGTGGGGTTTCCTGATAGTAAGTCTTATAAATATACTCAGAATCTTGCTTTCTTAAAAAAATAAAGCTATAGTTTTTATTTTTTGTTTTCCGGATACCAATCGCTTCGTCAGCAGCAAAAAAATACTGATTTGGGACTTCATCGTCTTTTAGGACATTCAAAATACCGCACAGCTCCAATTGCTCATTTACTAGCAGTACATTGGATTCAACAAGAAAACCGCCTGTTTCTACGAAATATCGATCAGGTTTATCAATCTTCATTCCACTATATAAGCTCATTTTGGCAGGAATTTTAATATCACCATTGTCAGACATAGGTGTTTTTAAATACTTTTGCATGGCCGCTTCGACTCTTTCAAAGCCCCCATCCTTGCTTTCTCTAATAAGAGGGTTTTCTTCAGCGCCACGATACCTTAATATTTTGTCGATTAACTCGTCTCTTGTCAGTGTATTAATAAGACCTGTCACCAATTTTTCCTTATAACAAATATTTCTCAGCTGGAAGGTTGTCATTTCCATTAATTCTACACGTGTATAGGTCATATATTTCTTTTCTGTATAGCGCTTATTGGCATAAAGTTTATACGAATATTTAGTCGTCATTCAAAAATCCCTCCTCTGCTCTGGTTAGTAAAGAACAATTCGATCTAGTTTCATCGTTTCCTCTGCATCCATAATGCCGAAGTGATATTGCCAATAAACCTCTATATGAAAGCCAATTGGCATAAAAATTTCTTGTACAAGCTGTACCTTTCGCTGATTTTGTTCTGTGTGCTTCTGAGGTATGTACAAAAGCAACTCATCCTGCTCCTCTGATTTCACATAAATTATGCAATGCTTAAAGAGTCTTTTCAGCGTATCTTTTAATAAGTAGATTTCTTCACCAGTTTGGTAAAGTCTTAGCATATTCAAGACAACTATTTCTTGCTCTTTTTTCGTAAAAGCATGAATATTGTCACGTACTAAATTGCCAAAAATATTTGCTTCGATTTCTCTTAGAATAAAGTGAATAAAGAATTCTCTTTTATTCATGCCCTGCATACGATCAATTTCAGCTAAGAAATGCAAGGTGATGTCAAAAAGATAGTCCCTAAACTCTATATTTGTAGTATTATCTGGGTGAAAGAGATTGTTAAAAATTTCAAAATAGCGATAATATGGATTTACTTCAACATGCTGTTCAACAAACTGTGCATTTAATAGTTGTGGACTAAGTTCCATATAGGGCGAATACGTTGTGGCAAGGTTAAAATAAATATCCTTTTTAGTAAGGCCCTCATCTTCAGCTTTAATAAGCAAATCCCAAATATAGTTCATAGCCAAACACCTTCACATTTATATTCAAAAAAATGTCGTTGTACTTCCGATACGAGGAAGCTCAATATGTCATTTGAAATAAAGCTTCTTTCCTCTTTCGCCTTAAACTTTAGTAGCATCGTTTTTTTATGACCATTATCGCCTATCATTTCCGTTAAGAAAGGATTCGCAGAGTGACTAAAGCTTGTTCCTGAAAACGAGTCCAATATGTCAACATCTACAAGCTCAAGTCTATTGGCTACCTCGAAGGAATTAATCATACGAGTAATTTCGCCCTTCGTTTTAATACTAGCAGTATACTTACTAGCAAATTTGTGCATAAAATGCTCTATTCGTCGATTTGATACAAGCTCGTAATTTAATTTCCCAATCTTCTCGTCTTCCATTTTTACAATTTTCACAAGCTCCCAAACCCCTGATTTATCTTGCGGTGAAACAACTGTCAATTCATTGTCCGAACGTTTAACGTAGCGAACACTTTGCTCATCAGCTTCGACAAGATAGCCATGCTGGTTTCCGGTTTTTCGTAAGGAAAGGACATGCTCAAAATTCACCTTATCAACGGCCGGGACAGGAAACCCAACATTTTTCAGCGTATGCCGTTCAATGTTCCAAAGCGGCACCATATTCAGTCGTTTTTTCTGCTCATACTCCTCTAAATCAATGATGATTTCAGTGATTTCAACATCTTCGTTTAAAGAAGGACAATCCACCAAATTTACATCAAAAAATTTATAAGCGAATGGGTGATTGATTGTTTTCCATGGTAAGCCATTTATTTGGAAAATCGGATAAAGCCTGTCGATTTCTTGCAAATAGTCGGTGTTTCTCGTAAGACTGACCTTAATCTCTACTTGTCCTTCTGTCGTTACTAGCCTTCCACTGAAGTGTCGCTGCTCAGCAAGTAACTGTTGAATTTGCATGGAATCACATTCTAGAAATAATGTGAACAGTACTGCCGTTTTATATTTTTTAAACGATTCAAGTAGTTTTTCAATTTTGATTGGTTTACTTTCTATATCAGCTGATCGCATCGGGAATAAGCATTCATGAATGGGATCAACATCTTCCTTGGAACTAAGCGTTACATAAATGTCAAACCTATCCTCTGCATTATCTATTTCGTTGAATATGCGCTCCTCAAGTCTTTTGTTCATTTCATCCTGATAATCGATTAAATTTACAAAAACGCCACTGACAATATCCTTTAGTAGCTGACGTTGTTCTAGATCCTCTATTTTACGTAACCGTTCAAACATGAGCTCTTTTATCAATTTATTTTCCCTCTTTCATCACCTCAGAGTCAGATGGCTGATCGGCAGCTGTCCCTTCATTCATAGGTGGAGTTTCTTCCTCAGGTACTGCTTTACCAGCTGGTGGTCCTTGAGGAACAGGATTTAATTTATCATTGGCGTTCATAACCTTTCGCTCTAGACCTAAAACCTTTGATAGTAGCTCTGTCTCCTGATAAATTTCCTGTGCAAGTGTATAATATTCAATTGCTTTTCCGTACTCTTGGCTTGCATAGCTCTGATCCCCGCTTTTTTCTAAGCCTTCAGCCTTCAATTCCTTCTGGGCCTTTTTCAATTCAGCTATTTTAGCCTCTGTCTCTTCTATTTTCGTCTTTATTTGAGGTTCGCCAGTATAAGCAATGGTAAGGGCTTTTTTTCTGGCTTTTTGATACGCTGCAAGAGCCCCATTGTAATCCTCTGACTCAAATCGAAAATCTCCATCTTTCACAGCTTCAGCAATTTGTACAATGGTATCCATATTAGCGATTCTTTGCTCGATTGCTTCTTTTCCAAAATCATCAATGAGCTTGCCTTCCTTTTTAGCCTTTTCATATTGCTCAAGCGCTTCATTAAATTTTCCTTCTTCTGCCAACTTATCCCCATTAATGATCAGCTCAGTAATTCTTAATTTTTTCGCTAGCAAATTCCTATGTATTGGGTCGTTCAATTTCTTTGCTGCATTTCTGCCCTCGCTATATTCCAGAAGCGCCTTTTCATAATTTCCATCTTGAAAATAAAGATTTCCGCTCTTTTCATGATCTTTCATTTCTACGGTTAATTCGGCCATTTTTTTCCCTTGTTTTGCTTGATAATAAATTGCACCTCCACCTACGATTAAAGTGACGATTAATGCAGCTGCAATCATTTTGATGTATTTCATCTTTTTCTTGTTCGTTTCCTGGTAAACCTTATTAACGAATATAGCAGCGATTGTGTAATTATTAACAACCTTCCTTTGCCTACTTAAAAGTACCTCTTCCAATAAATCAGTATATTGCTCCGGCTCTTTTACATCTTCCAGCGCGTCTGCCATCTCAATTTCACCGACATCTTCCCAAAAGCCGGCTGTACAAAGCACTAATACATCGCCATCCATTAATTTCATTTTTTTAGAGACAAAAGGCTGAAAATCATTTGGTTTGCCAAGATAATTTAGCAGATTGGTTCTTTCCTCATGCTGACTAATATCTAACGAACGGTTCCTATTACTCACTAGCTCCTGTGCCAAGCTTTGATCAGTGCTTTTAAACGATAAAGTGCCATTACGAAAATGATACAGTCTCGAGTTTCCTGCAACTGCAACAATCATTTTTGAGTAATCTGATACGACCATAACGATACTAGCTTTTAATCTTACTCTTAAGCTTTGATTTTGCAGTATGTTCTGCGCATATCTTATATATTTTTTGATGCTTCTTCTGGACATGGATGGCTTTTCCATAAATTTTTCTAAAATTGCCTTCACCGCAAGCTCTGCACTACTTATTTCCTGATCTGAATCTAACCCCTTCACAGCTACCCAGCAGGCTACATCGTCCAGCTCTGTATAGGCAAAGTAATCTTTATTTTGCAAAAATGAGCCCGCTTCGGATAAAAAGCTTGTTTTAAAGTTGCTATTTTCCTTTCTCATGATTCCCCTCCTCGACTATTAGTAGTAAGAGCTCTGACCGATAAAATGATTACCATGTTTTTTCTAGGATGACGATGGTTGCATTATCTTGATTTTTTAAGCGTTTTTGTTCAACAGTTTTAATGATGTTTTGTGCAATATCATACGGTGGAGCGTGCTGAGAGAGAATTTTCTCCATTTCAACCTCTGTTATCGTATCGTAGACTCCATCACTAAATAGACATACCTTGTCCCCTTTTTGTAGCTGAATCGGACTTTTTCCTATATCTAGATTTTTAAAGCCTTCATATCCTAAATAATTGATAAGTCTCTTTTTCAAAGGATTTTCCTGTACTTCAAGCTGCGATATTTCACCAGAAATATAACGCTCTGTTAAAACTGATTCAAAAATATGCTTTTGATTGATAGCGATAAATTCTCCGTTTCGAAAAATTGTTATCACACTATCTCCTACGGCTCCCCAGTGAAGAAATCCGTTGTTATCAATAACGACCGCCACTAATGTCGTACCACCATTAGAGCCATTTAAATTTTCGAGTATCATATGGTTACTCGCTAAAGCAGTTTCCTTAAAAAATTTTTCTAAATTGTTTAGGCCACTTAGCTTTTTGAATTCTTGTATAAATGTCGTGACAGCAACAGTACTTGCCATCCTACCGTTTGCTAATCCACTGATGCCATCTGCCAGGACAGCAATTGTTCCATAATTCGTTTCAGTTGTAGAAAAATAGTCATCCTGCTCATCCCGTCTACCAATTGTTTGACCATTTCCAATTTCAATTTTGTTTTTTTCAACTTTTTGCGTAAGCATGCTTCTAATCATTAGTAATGTAATGATTACAATAATAAATACTAGCGCAATTATGTATGGCAGTAGTTCCAGTCCCATTTATCATCATTCCTCGCTCTGGTTGTTTTCCCATTCAAAGTGAACGCCACATAAAGGAATGAAAAGAAACATACTTCCACCTAATTGGATAACATCATATGCCGCTAGCTCTGTTGGCGTATAAACTGCTTCATTGTTAAGATAGGCCAATCCCGATGCATCTCCAGGAAGTAAATAGAAATTCCTTTTTTTAGGGTCATAAACGATAACAGCATGGTTACGCTTAGAAATTGAATTATCTCCAACAATACGAATATGCATATCCTCAGCTCTACCTATAAAGTTCTTTTCCGATAAAATCCTATAATCTCGCCCCATTTGAGGTCCTTCAATACAAACTAGCCATCCCGTAACCGGGTCGATTCCATCCATTTCTCCAAGATATGGCATTGTCTTATCATCAACATCTACTGTTGTTGGCTGACTGCTTGATCTTTGCTCCTGCTCCACCATTACATTGCAATATGGACAAACATTTCTATGTCTTCTTGAACTAAACATGTGACCATTTGTACATCTAATCAAACTCATTTTCGCTATCCCCCGTCTGTGTTACGAATCTTATTTTTTCTCTATTTCACTAAAATTCGTGTATTTGCTATGTATATCGTATCTCCATTACCTATGGGGTAAGGGTTTTCGTGCTTTAATCTATTTTTTACGCGCTTATGAGCTTTTTTGATACCCACACCATTGACAGAATCAATGTCCTCTATGTACCATACTCCAGATACACAATTTAATACGGCATGCTCATAGTTAATGAGTGATTCATACTCTGTACCACTTAAGTCAATATCTGCCTGATTGCTAGCTGAACTTTTTCCAATAAGTAATGAAGTTTGTTCATCTATCTCCCATTCCTCAACTTCCACTCCCCGATCATTGAGGAGAACTAGCTTTCGAATGTCCGTTTTGGTCACATCAAATTTCGTTACTTTTGTTTCATATTTCATAGAGCCAAAAATAATAGCGAGTATGACCATCACTATACCAATCATCGTTTTCAAAAGAACATCCTGATTCATGACAAATACATATAAAATGAAAAAGAAGGCGATTGTGACAATAATGATATCGATAATTTTTATAATCATTTGTTTCTTTGTGTTTTCACTGTATACATCCGTTGAATTTTGGTCATACATGGTATCACACTCCTTCATACTAGCTATGGCTTTGAATTACTTGTTAAAAAATCGTTCAAATAAATCCGTTGTATCTAACGGATTTTTCTTTGCATTCTTGTTAAGGGTTGATGACGTTTCCCTTGTTTTAGGATTAAAGCCAAAAAAGTGCTCAAAGTTCTTTTCAATATTGTCCATATTGAAATCTGGCCTTTTTTCAGTAGACTGTTGGCGTGAAGATTGTTTTTCATTTGTCTGTCCTCTACTCCAACTTTGACCCGCTCCATCTAGTCGCGCATCATATGCCTCTCTTGAAGCCTGATCCTTTAGTACTTTGTATGCCTCTGTCACTTCTAAAAAAATCTTTTCAGATTCTTTACTTCCACCGCTCACGTCTGGATGATGTTTTTTTGATAGCTTCCGATAAGCGACTTTTATTTGATCTTGTGTGGCGTCTCTACTGACACCTAAAGTTTCATAATGCGTTTTCATGTTTTTCATCCCCAGTATTAGGATTATTCAAAATTATCTAAGGAACTATGAAAGTCCCTTAGATAATGTGGAATGTCTATCAAGCAATAATCTTAGACAGCGTAGCCGCCTTCGATTTTCGCCAAGTCTGTTTTGTCTTTCTTTTGCTTAACGTATAAGTAGAATTCACCGATACCTTCTGTGTCACCATATTTTTCTGTGTAGTCAACAACAAAAGCATTTGGGAAATGAATTTTTCTTACTACTTGATCAGCAGAAATAACTTCTAATGTTACTTTACGGTAACAGTCAGCCTTTTCAGCTGGTACTAATGACCATAAACCTAATTTCATCGTATCATCAGAATTGTCACCATCAGTTGCAGTAAGAATTTTACCTCTAATTTTTAAAGTTGCTCCTACATCTGTAGAACGTGCGTTAGAGTCATTTGGAGTATCTGTATCATACTCAACAGATATAATGCTATCTAACCCTAGTTCAATTGCTTCTGATCCTTCTACTTTTAATACAAAACCCATTCTTATTACCTCCTAAAATTTGTTGAATCGACTTGTAAACTGCTGTAGATGAAATATATAATGTTTTCAATTTCTCAAGCCTCATGCAAGTGCATAAAGCATTAAGAAATATGTAATCATTTCACCTTACAATTTACGGTAGATTCGTATTTATGTTAAAAGATTTATGAATAAATCTTAAACATCCTACTTAAAAAGTTGCTCATTGTCTGTTTAAACTTGTTAGGCCTTGACGGCACTTGATGCCTTTGTAATCATCACTTCAAGGTTCTTCACATTACCGTTAAACATCAGGTCAATCTGACATGTGCTTGTTTTTTCATCGATAATGTAGCCGATGTCATCTCCATCGTGAATAATGGAGTTTACAAAGCCTTTGTCATTAAGCCATTTGCTTTTTTGACTACTTGGATTATTACTAAAGAATCGAACGATATTTTCGTGCTTAAAGTCACCTGATTGGAATCGTAGAATTCTCTCAATATACGTACTAACCTGTGTTTTGTAGATTGAATCAAATCCGTCTTCTTCCATCGCCAAGCTTCTTGCTTTATACACGGTAATACGTTTAATATCTTTATCTTGAAGCTGAGCATTTTCCGAAGAGAACACAAAGCCAAAGCTTCTGCTGTTAATAGCATCTTTAATATTATTAGTAAAGCCTGAGATTTCTTTTGCCATTGTAGTAACGGCTCTAAGTGAGTTATCACCGGCTTCAATATCGAATCGTACACCAGGGTAATTTCTCTGAACATTTCTGAAAGATTCTTTCAAATATTCTGGACATTGATAAGCTGAGACGATACCTGCAGCTACATAACTAGCACCAACATAGACGCCTTCTATCCAAAGCTTTAAGATATCTTCTTTTTCTTTAGACAGACGTGCTCCATTTTCTGTTGTCTGCATTCTTGTATCAATGATTACACCTGATTTATCTTTAGGAATAATGGTGAAGTTCGGTAGACATGGTATCGCGAACTCACTATAATCTTTTCGAACAAGCAATGAGCATTTATCGATAAGGCGATCAATACCTGCTGTTGCAATGCCATTGAACGTTGTTTCTTCTTCTGCCATGAAATTGAAGAAAATTTGTATCTTATAATCTTTCACAGTATCTAGAAGAATAGATAACGATTCCATTGTATTACCTTCTTGCTTAGCAACTTTATCGTTCCCTTTAAATCTAGATCTGCTAACTTTCATTTTTCCAGATGCCTCTAGTTCTAGAGCAGGGACAATCCCGTACCACACTGTATCTGTAAAGTCATTTTTCGAGTTAACAGTATTTAAATACGTGCGTAATCTTGGCATATTATTACTTTTAACGAGCATGTCTAACTTTGTGTTCGTTACAAGTAACGAAGGCTGCATACCTTTGTTTTTAGTCGCATACTGATCAAAGTACATTTTTACGCCTAATAGTTTTTCAACTAATGGTTTCACTGTTTTTACAAATTCATCCTTAGCATTCTTATAGAATTCTAAGTATGTATTGTAGTTTTGTACCTCAGTTTCTACATCAAATTCAGCCTTTACAGCTGGCAATGGAGAGAATGTTCTTACGACTAAATCTTTGACATAAGAGGATGGGGATTCTGTAATCTCCTCGTAGTCCTCTTCAAAAACTGTGCTTAAACCATAGTTACTATTTTCTTCAATAACCATCAGTTCAGAGCTATTATTTTGTGGTGCTTCAATGATTTTTAATTCACCGTTGTCACCAATAGAAAGTGTCCCAATTTGTAATTTTTCGGATTCATCTTCATCCTGATTAGCACCTAACAATAGTCTTGTTTTAATATCTTCGATTGCTAGAGGAAGCATCGCCATGACATTGTTGTAATTTCTACTTGCAACTTCGAACATCAGGTTAAGCTTGTCCCCTGTATCCAATTTTTTAGGATCACCGTCATCTAATTTGTCATATTCACCGTATAAGTAATGGATTTCTTTTCTGACTTGTCGAATGTCATCCATAACCTTTTTAGGAGAAATCATATCAAGCAGATTTTCAAATTTAAAATCTACATTCGCAATTCCCTGACTTCTTTTCGTATCGATGAGGGTAAATAGCATCTTTAAAAAATCATTATTTTGATCAATGGCTATTTCAGAAATGCAGTCATCTTGAATGCCTTCAGGTTTTTTCAATGTATACATTACCTTTTGGTTAGCAGCATTGTAGAATGAATAAACCGTTGGAGAAAATTTATCTAAAAATTCGTCGAAGCTTTTGACAAGTAGATATTGATTAATTTCTTTAATCTTTTCATCACTAAGACTGTCAATCCCTTTTACATCTCCAACAAGCGTAATTAAATCCATTTTTTCGGGATTAATTTCCTCAAAGAGCATGGTTCTGTTTGTTTGACTAATAATCTCCATTCAGTCGGCCGTATGATTATACAGCCATCCCTCCTTTTTATAACGAATTTCGAGTAAGCATAATCATTAGTGAGTAACGAATCAAATAATTATCACCAAAACCCAATATTTGAAAAATAGTTATAAAACTATAAACATAGGGAATCTTCAGTTATTCCAAAGATTAGTAATAAATATACTTAATTCTACATGCTTAAACATCACTGATGACTTTATGTATCACAAAGTAACTATATACAATATCTAAATTTACTGTCAATAATTTCAATAGAATATTATGTAAAATAAGAATATTGTTTCATATTTGGCAAAATTCAGATGAAGTTAAATTTATGATATTTTATGTAAAAAAGATGCGCTATTCTCTATTTTTTAATATAAAAACAGCTTACGGCGTTGTTGTTTCTAGTCCATAAGCTGTTCGGTAAGCACCTATTTAGTTTTGTAAAATGATAATATAGAATCATTTTTGTAAAATGATTGGTCATTTAGAATTATTTTCCTTATTATAGTTCTTTATCCTGTTGATAATAGGTTCAAAAGAAATTATTAATTCCATATATTTAAGTGAAGGACATCTTCTTTTTGCATGCACAGATAGCCCCCACATAATAGTTTGTGACAACAGAATACTCACTTTTTTATTATAAAACCTTACATTCTCAATCCTATCCTCGATTAGTCGCTGGGATATATCCATTGGAATTACATTTGTCAGTGAAAAATAAAATGTTGCAGCTAAACTATAGATATCGGTATAGACACCTTGCTCCGACTTATAGGAATATTGTTCAAGAGGAGAATAGCCTGGACTTGTAAAAATTTGATAATTTTCAGTAGTTTTATAAAAAATCGCTGAACCAAAATCTAGTAAATATGGATTACCCTCTGAATCTATCATAATATTACTTGGTTTAATGTCTCTATGGAGTATGCCTTTTTTATGCAAATAACGCAAAGCATTCATTAAAGGAAGAAATATATCCGAATATACATGATCTCTTTCATGAATTTGATACTTATTTAAATACTGATCTAACAACATCCCTTCATAATATTCCATAACGATATAAATCGATTCATTTTCCTCAAAATGTTCGATATATTTGACGATATTGCGATGATCTATTTGCTGCATAATGAAGGCTTCATTTAGAAAAATCTCTTTTAAATCTTTAAATTTCTGCTTCGTTGAAGGTAAACGGTTAACTACAGTCTTATTATCTAAATCCCGTAAAGCGATTTCATTTGGAAAGAACTCTTTAATAATTAGCTGATTCCCTTCATTGATATTCTCCACGATATAAACAAAAGACAATTTACTAGTTGCAAGTATTTCTTTAATTTTATATGTATCTTTCAAAACACTGTTTATCGGTAAGCTCAATTCAACTTGAGTCGTCGCTTGCATTTTCGATCAATCATCCCTTTCAACACAAAACTATGAATAATCAGTTTCATATTCAACGCAAAATATGTAATTATTTTAACTAAAATACAAATTAATGTAAGTATATCAACGTACACTCTTATATTAAATAGTTCTCTTATAGTAGTTCTACATCGAATGGTGGGGTTAGGCACAATGTGAAGCTGTTGCTTTGGTTTTTCCCGGCACTTTAATAGTATTTATTTTTCCTCCATTTAAAAACTCACATCCTTGAACCTTATATAAGTGGTAACATTATACAATCACCTGTATAGCTTAAGTTTTAAACTATTTTTATTTTTCTGGATTTTTGAATATTGGAGCAACTTGTACAGCTATCGGGTAATATAGTTTTTCATTATAGCTCAGTACCTCTTCAGGCCATGCGGAAAATAAAATAGCCGTATATCTGATTAAAAAATCAAGGCTATACGACCATTCGTGACACGTACCGAGAAGGTGCACTTATTTTTTATAATTCCGTATTACCATATATATGTAGAAAAGTGTAAAATATATCTAGTAGTCACCATGGATAATGAATAATTTGGAAAATAATGCAAAAGGATGGAGTGTATGATTTATTATTTTGACTCAATTGACCTCTTCACACAAGAGATCTGCAATAAAATGATTGAAAAACTTCCATATGAACGACAGCAAAAAGTTCTACATTATAAACGGTTAGTTGATAAAAAACTCAGTATTATTTCTTATCTACTATTAATGTATGGATTAAAGAACGAATACGCATTCTCACAAACAATAAATTTTGGGTATCAAGAAAATCAAAAACCGTATCTACTTAATAACCCACATATTCAGTTTAACATTAGCCATTGTGACTACTGTGTGGTAGTTGCTATTTCTAAACGAGAGATCGGTATTGATGTTCAAGACTTTATTGAGTACGATCAGAAATTGGCTGAAGTAGTATGTAGTAAGGAAGAGCTTGATACCTTGAATCGTAGTAATTGTCCAGAAATAGTTTTTACTCGATACTGGACTCTAAAAGAAAGTTATTTAAAAATGACAGGTGAAGGTATCTCAGAAGATATGATACATATAGATTTCTCATCTCAATCAGAGATGACATTTGAAAAATATCATAGTTATTTTCAATTATTTCATAACAAAAATTATATTATAAGTAGTTGCTCTCTTGAGCCTAATATGAAAATCAATAGGCTCTCTTTAATTGACTTAATTCAATAAAGTGAATGTTTAAAAATGCATTCCATTACATTAGTGGAGTCCATATATTCCCCCGCAATAATTTTGCTAATACTTTATTATAATACCTCCGAATCAATGGAATTGTTCATTAATTCGGAGGATTTTATATGTGATTTAAGCTTATACTAAGGCATAATTTATAAGGCTGTTAAACATTTAATCTAGATTTTTCATGAGAACTCTAATGTACAGAGATTATTCTCTAGTAAGTTAAACTCATTTTGTAAAATTTCTTCTATGTTTTTCGAACATTTTTTAAACATAGGATAAAATACTACTAAATAATTATCAAAGTTATTTACAACAATTTCTGTACTACCTCTGTAATTATCTTTATTTGTAATTTCCAGGAATGATTCATACGTTAAATCAAATGCACCTTGATAGTTAATCGAGAGAACTGATGGTACTATGGAAGGTAAATCATCTCTTTCTTTAGAAAGAAGTTCCATAAAATTAATATGTTGAGTTTTTTTAGCTTTTTGAATTCTTTCTACATACTCCTGCATGTTCCATTCCATCATATCTTGGTTACAATCTAGTAATATTGGCAACAAGTCTAAAAATTCTCCCAATGTATTTGTGTAATCATTTTTCATATATCTTCTATCTTCCTGCAATATAAACATTGGTATTATTGATGAATTTTCTGGAACTAACTGATTCTCTCTAGCAAGAACCTTCAATAAGTGCATCAGTAGATTCCATGGTTTTTCTTTGTATAAATTTAATATACTTGGCCCCATTTTTATTAAAGATCGTGTTGATTTTACGAGAACATTCTCTTCATTATAAGTTATGTTTGTATCCACGCAATTTAAATAACTATTAAGATATAACTCAGATATTTCTCCATTGTTACTATTTCCATCATAGTGTGTAACTTCATGTATATATTGGTCATAAGATTCCTTCATTATTATTGATTTGTCCACATTGTAATCGAGTAAATGCTGAATCTTCTCTTGGAAGATTTGTGTACTTGTTTTATCCCAAACACTATGATGCACAATAATATGAATGGTATGGTGTCGTTCAGATTCTTTCGTAATTACTATCCTACTCAAAACATTTCCAGATTTCTCATCTCTCATTTTATGAATTTGATCGTAAACATTATTAATGTAGTCAAGTGGTGCGTATCTCAAATCAATATAAGGAATATACCACGATGAATGATATTCATGTTCTAATATAATATATTCTCCCTGATTTTCCTTATAAGAACTTCTAAGTACACCTTGTTCTTGAATAATTTGTTTACATGCTTCAATCATCTTTGTTTTGTTATAGTTTCCTTCAAGGACAATTATTTCTTCAATTGTATTACCTTCTGTTGCAATAAAACATTTTTGCATAGTAGAGGCAACGTACTGTGCTTTAATTTCACTTGCTACATTCTGATTAAATTTCAGTAATTCAATTTCTGAAGGATGTAACTTCGTATTTCTATTTGAATCAATA
Source organism: Lysinibacillus sp. G4S2 (assembly GCF_030348505.1). Lineage (NCBI taxonomy): Bacteria > Bacillati > Bacillota > Bacilli > Caryophanales > Bacillaceae > Lysinibacillus > Lysinibacillus sp. G4S2. The sequence goes on from NZ_JAUCFJ010000002.1 coordinate 3,499,866, forward strand.
CACATCTGTCTAAATGAATTTAAATTCATGACTGATGATTCTAATAATCCGTATTGATCCATATGAATGATAAAATGTGGTATTTGTTGGAATACTAGTTGTTTTTGAATAAGCACTATTATCTGCTCTCTCAACTCATTATTCAGATTTTCAACAAATAATACCGAGTAGAGTGTATTTTCTACTTGTATAGTCTTAAGAATGCTGTCTACTCCGAATTTTGACCATATAACCTGTGTTAGCTCGATACTCGAATCTGAATCTGCCAATTCTTGACGCTCAGTTTCTCTTGCTTTTACACAATGATCAATAATTTCTTCCAACTGCTGTTTAAAAATTCTTTGTAGTTTAGCCATGAAGTTCTTACTATATTTTGATTGATCATAACTTATGACCATATGGAGTTCCTTGTTGGAAATTGCACCGTTCATAGAGATTGGAGTACCAAATCTATTTTCCTCTGAAACGTCCTCACCGTGAGGCATATCACTTAACACTAAGTCGTCTGCCGAATCTTCTTGAGTAAATTCGCCTAGATAGTTAAATGTAATATCAGGTATCTCTCCTTCTAGCACTTTATCTCCTAATTCTTTCAGTACACCATAGCCTATACCGCGATTTGGAACTCTTTTCAAGGTCTCTTTTGTATTATAAATATCATCTCTAATTATTTTCCCAATATTTCTTACGGCAATCGGATACACACTTGTAAACCAGCCAACAGTCCTATCTATTACGGTTGGTTCACCGATTGGCTCTCTCCCGTGTCCTTCCATGCTTACTGATACTATTTCTTGTCCATTTAATTGATTTACAGCTCTAAATAATGCTGTTAATAACAAATCGTTAATTTCAGTATTGTAAGCTCTACCTGCTTTATATAGCAGTTGATGTGTTTGTTCTTTTGTTAAGCAGATCTCCATATTTTGTATTTCATATTCATCTCCACTTTTTATCGGTTGTAGCCTACTTAGCTTAACCATTTGCTCTGTCTCTTTCCAGAAGGGAATTTCTCTTGTTAATGCTGGCTGTTCTCTATATCTCAATAATGTCTCGCTCCATTTTTGGAATGACATCGTCTTAGATGGAAGAATTATCTCATTATTCTCTTTTGCTGCGTAATATCCTCTTTTTAAATCTTCTAAAATAATTCTCCACGATACGCCATCTACCACTAAATGGTGGATGCAAAGCATCAGATAATCTTTTTCCGTTGTTTGGAACATGCCTACTTTGAATAACGGTCCAGTTGAAAGATCAATACTCCCTTGTATCTCATTCGATTTCCTATTAATAGTCGAGTACAATTCATCTTTATTTTCAATATCTGAAAAATCGTAAATTGATAAATCGAACATATTATTCTCTCCGACAGGTCGTATGTGCTGTTCGCCATTTATATATATCGCCCTCATCATATCATGTTGGTTTACTATAGCGATTAGCGCTTTTCGAAGAAATTCTTTATTTATTTTTCCTTTACTCTCTAGCATAAAAGATTGATTGAAGTGATTAGGTTTTGCAAGTTGGCTTGCAAAGAAATCTTTTTGAATTGGAGTTAACGCTACTATACCTGTCACTTCACCTTGCTCGGCAGTCATTGCTTTTGCTTCGCTTATTTCTTTTCGTATAGCTTGTACAGTTCTGCTTTGCATAATGGTTCTAACATCAATTCCGTACCCATGCTCACGAAGTTTTGATACAATGCGGATGGCTTTAATGGAGTCTCCTCCTAAATCAAAGAAACTATCATCAATCCCTATTCGTTCAGCCCCTAGAACTTCTTGGAATGCCTCTACTATACAACTTTCAATTTCATCTCTCGGGGCAGTATAATCCTCTTTTATCCCCGTAATTGTCGGCTTCGGTAATGCCCTCTTATCCAATTTCCCATTTACTGTCACAGGAAGACTTTCAAGTTCCATAAGATGTGCTGGTATCATGTATTCTGGTAAACTTCCACTTAACTGTTCCTTGACCGTGCGAATGTCCAACTCCTCTGTTCCTACGACATATCCACTCAGATATTTATCCCCATTTTCTTCCCTTACAATGACAGCGGCATCTTGAATACTGTTCAGTTCTCTTAACTTATTTTCAATTTCTCCGAGTTCGATTCTGAATCCCCGAATTTTGACCTGTTGGTCAATTCTTCCTAAGTATTCAATATTTCCATCTTCCATCCAACGTACTAAATCTCCTGTTCGATATATTCTCTCTCCAGGTTGGTAAGGATTCTCCACGAATTTTTCTGCGTTTAGCTCAGGTCTGTTTAAATATCCCCTTGCAAGCCCTTTTCCTCCGGCGCATAATTCTCCAGGCATTCCAATTCCGCATAGACTGTTACCGTCCAAAATGTATACCTTCGTATTAGAAATTGGCTTCCCTATAGGCGCTTTCTTTAATTGATTCTCAGCTTTAAAATGATAATATGTCGTAAATGTTGTATTTTCTGTAGGACCATATGCATTTGTAAACCTAATTTTCTTATTTCTATTCATTAGTTTTCTGACATGTTCCTCTGATGCTGCTTCTCCTCCAATCAATAATTGTTTTAAAGAATCAAAGATTTTTTCATCCATATCTATTAACTGGTTAAACAGGGTTGCTGTAATAAATGTTGTATCGATTTGATTACTCAATATCATTTGGTGTAATAATTTTGGGTTAGTTAATACTTCCTCATCTACTAAATACACTCTGCCTCCATTTAACAAGGCTCCCCATATCTCAAATGTGGATGCATCAAATGCTAATGAACCTGCTTGTAACATTCTTACATCTGTAAAATCAACATAATTGGTATCTCTAACCAAACGAATAACGTTTCCATGTTCGATCATGACACCCTTTGGATTCCCAGTTGTACCAGATGTATAGATTAAATAAGCTAAATCTTGAGGCTGATTGATATGTGATAGATTGTCAGATAATCCAGTGTAGATGTCATTGTCTAACAAACTGATCACTGAGACGGATTGCTCTAGGCTATTAGATAGATCTGTATTCCCTGTAAGAATCAGTTTACTCTCACTATCTTGAAGGATATATTGAATACGATTGATTGGATACTTTGGATCTATTGGAAGATAGGCTCCACCTGCTTTTAAAATGGCCAGTAGCCCAATAATCGTCTCCAGCCTACTTTCAGCCATAATACCTACAAACTCATTTGGTTTTACTCCTAAATCTCGGAGTTTTCTAGCTAATTGATTCGACTTTTGGTTCAATAATGCGTAAGTGATATCTTGACCGTTTAATACAGCTGCAACATGATTAGGTGTCTTCTTCACCTGTTCTTCAAATAATTCAATAATGGTCTTATCCTTTGGGTATGCTGTTTCTGTAGCATTGAATTCAGAAAGAATTTTCTTTTTTTCTTGTTTGCTTAATAATTCAATTTCATGAAGTGCTTTTTCTGGATGCTGTAAGGCATTGATTAATAGATCCTTAAAGTGAACACTCATACGTTCTATCGTTTCTCGCTTGAATAAGTCTGTACAATATTCCCAGTTTAATTCATAGCCTTCCTCGGTTTCCACCATACTCACCGTTAAATCAAATTTTGCTAATGTATAGTCAAAGTTAATTGGTATTAGGTTAGTATCCCCTAATTTTACTTCTGCCTCTTCATTATTTTGTAATACAAACATGACATCAAACAACGGGTTTCTTGAAAGATTTCTTTCTATTTCAACTTTATCAACCAATTCTTCAAAAGGATATTCCTGATTCTCATAAGCTTTTAAGCATTTTTCTTTCATTTGTTCTACTAATTCACTGAATGTCAGATGTGAATACAGTTCCCCTTTAATGGCTAATGTATTTACAAACATTCCTAACATATCCTGTGTTTCTGGATGAATTCTTCCTGAAATCGGGCTCCCCACTATAATCTCTTCCTGCCTACTATAGCGACTGAGTAATAACATAAAGGATGACAATAAAATCATATAATCTGTCGCTCCTGTTTTTTTACTCATTGTTTTGACGAAAGCTTTTTGCTTGTTATTTAGCTTTGTTGTAAAGTTACTTCCTTTGTAACTTTGCTGCTGAGGTCTAGGAAAATCTGTTTGTAAATTTAATACAGGGATTTCACCCGAAAATTCATTTATCCAGTATTTTTCTTCTTCACTTATATCCCGTTTATTTATCCATGCACTGTAATCTTTATACTGCACACGGGCTGTTGGCAAGCTCCCCTCATTGTATAAGCGAGTTAAATCCCCCAACAATACCCTTGCCGACCCGCCATCATAAATAATATGATGGATATCTAACAACAATATTGTTTCACAATCAGCAATTTTAACAGCCTTTGCTCTCATTAAAGGGGCCATGCTTAAATCAAACGGTCGTATAAACTCTGTCAACACTCGTTGAATATTTTCTTCACGTTCTTCTGTATATTCTAACTCTATTTCAACCTTCTCTTCTATAATTTGAACAAACTTGTCTTTATCATATGCAAAGTGAGTTCTTAATAAATCATGATGCTCGCATAGACGATTCAGTGCAGTATTCAAACGTACTAGATCCATACACCCTTCAATTTTAAAAATTATCGGAACATTGTAGGTGATGTTTGATTTCTGCATTTGCTCAATGACGAATACTCTTTTTTGAGACGAACTCATTTCATAACTATCATTTTTTGGTTGTTTCTCAATAGGTGAATATAGTTCAATTGCAGATGATTCTTTCACCTTTTCTGCTAATTTTCTTACTGTTTTACCTGTTAATATCTCGCGTATAGAAATTCGAATTTGGATCTTTTCTTCTAAAATATTTACTAGTCTAGTAGCTTTTAATGAATGGCCACCTAGTTCAAAGAAACTATCATCAATTCCTATTCGTTCAACCCCTAGAACTTCTTGGAATGCCTCTACTATACAACTTTCAATTTCATCTCTCGGGGCAGTATAATCCTCTTTTATCCCCGTAATTGTCGGCTTCGGTAATGCCCTCTTATCCAATTTCCCATTTACTGTCACAGGAAGACTTTCAAGTTCCATAAGATGCGCTGGTATCATGTATTCTGGTAAACTTTCACTTAACTGTTCTTTGACCTTGCGAATGTCCAACTCATTTGATCCTACGACATATCCACACAGATATTTATCCCCATCTTCTTCCCTTACAATGACAGCGGCATCTTGAATACCGTTCAGTTCTCTTAACTTATTTTCAATTTCTCCAAGTTCGATTCTGAATCCCCGAATCTTGACCTGTTGGTCAATTCTTCCTAAGTATTCAATATTTCCGTCTTCCATCCAGCGTACTAAATCTCCTGTTCGATATATTCTTTCTCCAGGTCGGTAAGGATTCTCCACAAATTTTTCTGCGTTTAGCTCAGGTCTGTTTAAATATCCCCTTGCAACCCCGTTTCCTCCGATGCATAATTCTCCAGGCATTCCAATTCCGCATAGACTGTTACCGTCCAAAATGTATACCTTCGTATTAGAAATTGGCTTCCCTATAGGCGTTTTCTTTAATTGATTCTCAGCTTTAATAGGATAATATGTCGTAAATGTTGTATTTTCTGTAGGACCGTATACATTTGAAAACCTAATTTTCTTATTTCTATTCATTAGTTTTCTGACATGTTCCTCTGATGTTGCTTCTCCTCCAAACAATAATTGTTTTAAAGAATCAAAGATTTTTTCATCCATATCTATTAATTGGTTAAACAGGGCTGTTGTAATAAACATTGTATCGATTTGATTACTCAATATCGTTTGGTGTAATAATTTGGGATTAGTTAATACTTCCTCATCCACTAAATACACTCTGCCTCCATTTAACAAGGCCCCCCATATCTCAAATGTGGATGCATCAAATGCTAATGACCCTGTTTGTAATATTCTCACATCTGTAAAACCAACATAATTGGTATCTCTAACCAAACGAATAACGTTTCCATGTTCGATCATGACACCCTTTGGTTTCCCCGTTGTACCAGATGTATAGATTAAATAAGCTAAATCTTGAGACTGATTGATATGTGATAGATTGTCAGATAATCCAGTGTAAATGTCATTGTCTAACAAACTGATTACTGAGACGGATTGCTCTAGGCTATTAGATAGATCTGTATTCCCTGTAAGAATCAGTTTACTCCCGCTATCTTGAAGGATATATTGAATACGATTGATTGGATACTTTGGATCTATTGGAAGATAGGTCCCACCTGCTTTTAAAATGGCCAGTAGCCCAATAATCGTCTCCAGCCTACTTTCAGCCATAATACCTACAAAGTCATTTGGTTTTACTCCTACATCTCGGAGTTTTCTAGCCAATTGATTCGACTTTAGGTTCAATAATGCGTAAGTGATGTCTTGGCCATTTGATACAGCTGCAACATGATTAGGTGTCTTCTTCACCTGTTCTTCAAATAATTCAATAATGGTCTTATACTTTGGGTATGCTGTTACTGTAGTATTGAAACTATTTAGAACTTTCTCTTGCTCCTGTGCATCTAAAAATTCAATATTGCTTATTTGTATATCTGGTTTATCTATAAAATTACGAAGTATGGATTGCAAACAACTCAGAATTCTGTCTGCTTCGCTTTCACCATACATATTCGTGTCGTACATTAGCCGTATACCTAAGGTCTCTGATTTGTAGGCACTTAAGGTAATGGAATAATTGGTTTGTTCTCTTGCACATTCTAATGACCAATTTGTTCCATCATCTTTCTTCTGTTCCTGCTCATAGTAGTTTTCAAAAGCAAGCATCGTTTGAATTAATTTACTACCTAGACTACTTTGGCTCTGTATCTCCGCTAGTGAACAGTAGTCATATTGTGAACTTTTTAGTGCCTGTTTTTGCAAACTCGATATTAATTCTAACAAGGTTTCTTCTTTATTTGTCGTTACCCTGACAGGAATAGTGTTGATAAATAGTCCTACCATTTCCTCAATGCCTTTAACTTCTACATTTCGACCTGACACTACTTTACCAAACACTACATCAGTTACATTATTATATTTCTGTAAAACAACACCCCATGCCGCTTCAACAATTGTGTTGATAGTTATATTATGTTTTCCGCTAATCTCTTCTAATCTATCGCTTTGTTCTTTTGTAAGGCTTATTTCTACGCTTCCTACCTTTTCTTCTACATCAACAGTTCCTGCTGGTCGGATTTCTGTTTGCTCTTGATATCCATCTAACAATTCTTTCCAGTATAAAGTGCATGATTCTTTATCTTTAGATTGTATCTGATGCACATACTCTTCGTATTTTGGATTTTTTCTGATATTTCTTTTTAACTCTTCTTTATCGTTATTATCTGATAGATGCTTATAATAACTAAGTAGGTCATTCATTAGGATAGACATGCACCAACCATCCATTATGATATGGTGGAAACTCATAATAATGTAATCCATCTCACTAAGTGTTACTACCGTCATTCTAAGTAAACTATCTCTTTCTAGATCAAACCCTCTATTTACATCTTCTTTTTTTATCTCTTCAAATTTGCTTTGTGGATTTTCTTCATTTGATACATCAATACGATTGTATTCAATTGATCTACCTCTTACCAATATTTGTCTTGGCTCACTTACATTGCGGTATATCACACTTGTCCTTAATATTTCATGTTTTTCTGCGAGTAACTCTAAACTTTCCTTTAAAGCTTTGTCATTTAAACTATTTTCTGTTTTAAATACACTTTGTACCACATAACTTGTAGAAAGATTATCTTCCATTTTGTGATACAACATACCTTCTTGCAAGGCTGTTAACGGATATATTCTTTCTATCTCACATCCGATTCCTTTTACCCTTTGCTGTATTAAAGTGAATTCATTGTCACTCCATTTTAGTTCTCCTAAGTCTGATGCAGTATTTTTGGTTTCTTCTATCTTAATACAATGATCAATTACTTCTACCAACTCCAGTTTGAAGATATCTTTAAGTTCAGTCATAAAGTTCTTATTAAATTTCGACTGATCAAAACTTATGACCATGTGTAATTCTTTATCGCTAACCTCACCATTTATTGAAATAGCTGTATCTAATTTATTTTTTTCTGATACATCCAATCCATGTGGTATGTCACTCATCACAAAATCGGCTTTCTGATTTTCTTGATAAAGTTCACCTAGATAGTTAAAAGTAATATCTGGTAACTCGTCTTTCAATACCTCTTCACCAAATGCTTTCAGTACACCATATCCGATACCGTGATTTGGAATCCTTCTCAAGGTTTCCTTAATGTTAACGATATCTTCACTTATTGTTTTTCCAATTCCACTTGCAGCAACAGGATACACGCTTGTAAACCACCCAACAGTTCTATCTATTACTGTTGGTTCACCAATTGGCTCTCTCCCGTGCCCTTCTAAGCTCACTGATACTACTTCATGTCTATTTAATTGATTCACTGTTCTAAATAACGCTGTAAGTAATAAATCGTTAATTTCAGTATTGTATGCTTTGCCTGCTTTATATAAAAGTTGCTTTGTTTGTTCTTCGGTTAAGTGAAACTCAATATTTTGTATTCCATATTTGACTCCACTTTCTGTTAGTTGTAATTTACTTTCCTTAACCTTTTGTTCAATTTCTTTCCAGTAAGGTATTTCTCTTTTTAGAATATGGTTATCTCTATATTGTTGTAAAATTCCGCTCCATTTTTGGAATGACATCGTCTTAGATGGAAGAATTATCTCTTTATTCTCTTTTGCTGTTGCATATCCTTTACTTAAGTCTTCCGTAATAATTCTCCATGATACACCATCAACCACTAAATGGTGGATGCAAAGCAATAAATAGTCTTTGTCTACTGTTCGGAATAATCCAGCCTTGAACAAAGGACCAGTTGAAAGATCGATACTTGCTTGTAACTCACTTGATTTTTTATCGATAATAGAAAATAATTCTTCTTTATCTGTAATATTTGCATAATCATAGTAAGTCAAATCATATGGCTTATCATTATTAACTTTGCGAATAGTTTGTTTTTCATTATTGTATATAGCTCTAAGCATATCATGATGGTTTAGAATTGCTTGCAATGCCTTTTCAAGAGCTTCTTTATTTATTTTCTCTTTGCTTTCTAGCATTAACGACTGATTAAAGTGATTAGGTTCGGCAAGATGGCCTGCGAAGAAAGCTTTTTGGATTGGCGTTAATTCTACATTACCCGTCACTTCTCCTTGCTCAGCAGCAATTGTCTTTACTTTACTAATTCCTGTTCGTATAGCTCGTATTGTTCTACTCTGCATTATTGTTCTGACGTTTATTTCATACCCAAGCTCACGTAATTTAGATACGATACGAATAGCTTTAATGGAGTCTCCCCCTAGTTCAAAGAAGCTATCATCAATCCCTATTTGCTCAGCCCCTAAAATTTCTTGGAACGCCTCTGCGATACAGATTTCTATTTCATCTCTTGGGGCAATATACTCTTCTGTGCCAGTTATCATAGGTTTTGGTAATGCCTTTTTATCCAGTTTTCCGTTCACTGTAATAGGTAGACTTTCGAGCTGGATAATATGTGCTGGTATCATATATTCCGGTAAGTCTTTGCTTAGCTGTTCCTTGATGACTTTTATATCCAACTTTTTCTTTCCAACAATGTATCCACATAAATTTTTGTCCCCACCATGATCTTCAATAGCCACGACTACCGCTTCTTCAATACTATGGAGATCTCTTAATTTACTTTCAATTTCTCCGATTTCAATTCTAAACCCTCTTATTTTGACCTGCTCGTCGATTCTTCCAAGATACTCAATAGTACCATCTTCCATCCAGCGCGCTAAATCACCGGTACGATAAATTCTTTCTCCCATGCGATATGGATTATCTACAAATTTCTCTGCTGTTAGCTCAGGTCTGTTTACATATCCTCTAGATACACTTGCTCCTCCGATACATAACTCTCCAGGCATTCCAATGCCACACAAACTGTTGCCATTCAACACATATATTTGTGTATTAAAAATTGGTTTTCCAATTGGCACGATGTCTAGATTTGCATTGTCAGAAAAGCGGTGAGATGTAGCACAAACTGTTGCCTCGGTTGGACCATATAAATTATTTAATCGATTTAAGTTCATTTCTGTCGCCATGAGATACTTGTCTAACAAATCTGCATCTACTGGCTCCGCCCCTAAATAAATCCTATTAAATGTACTTAAGGAATCTATTTTATTATGTGCCTCTGCATAGTTTAATAACATTCTAAATACAGAGGGAACCAGAAGAGCTTGCGTAATCTGTTTCTTTGTTATTACTTCTAACAATTCAGCCGGATCATCATTTTGAGTTTCCGAAATAATCTCTAGTTTAGAACCCGCTAAACCACTAGGGAATATTTCCCACACAGCTGCATCAAAAACATATGTCGATTTTTGAAGAACCACACTACTTTCATTATATTTTCCCTCTGTAATTTGCCAGTTTGTTAAATTCGCCAGATTTCTATTTTCGACCATGACACCTTTCGGTTTTCCAGTAGTTCCAGAAGTATAGATGACATAAGCCAGATGATTTGATTTGGAAATATGTTCGAGGTTATTTTCCATTTCTTCTGTACATTCCATCAAATCGATTTTGATCATGTCCTGTAGTTCTTTAGTGACATCTGTACTACCTGGTCCCGCCAATAACACTGAGGTTTCGCTGTCCTCTATCATATATTTGATTCTGTCTATTGGATGCTCTGGGTGAATTGGTAAGTAAGCCCCACCAGCTTTTAAAATGCCATAGATTCCAATGATCATTTCGAGTGACCTATCTGTGACAATTCCTACAATGCTATCGGGCTTAACGCCCAGCTCTCTTAACGTCTGACCGACATAGTTTGCCCTCGCATTGAGCTGTTTGTAAGAAAGAGTTTGTTCGTTAAATTCCACTGCGATATGATCAGGTGTCTTTTTGACCTGTTCTTCAAACAATTCAATAATCGTTTTGTCTTTTGGATACTCTTCTTCTGTATCATTAAAAGTATATAGAACTTTCTCTTTCTCCTGTTCGCTCATCATAATCATTTCACTGAGCATTTTCTCTGGATTCTGTACCGCATCCGTCAACACTTCAGTAAAGTGCTCACTCATACGTTCTATTGTCTCTTGCTTAAATAAGTCTGTACAATACTCCCAATTTAGTTCATATCCATCTGCAGTTTCTTCCATACTTAACGTTAAATCAAATTTCGCTACGTTACTCTCTACCGTAATAGAAATAATATTTGTATTTCCCATTCGAAGTTCCGCTTCCTCATTGTTTTGTAAAGCAAACATAACATCAAACAATGGGTTTCTTGAAGGGTCTCTCTCTAGACCTATCTTATCTACCAATTCCTCAAATGGAAACTCTTGGTTTTCATATGCTTTCAAGCACTTTTCTTTCATTTGTTCAACTAATTCGATAAATGTTAAATTTGATCCTAATTTCCCTTTAATAGCCAACGTATTAACAAACATTCCCAACATATTTTGCGTATCTGGGTGGTTTCTTCCCGCTATTGGGCTCCCTACTACAATATCTTCTTGCCTACTGTAGCGACTGAGCAACAACATAAAAGATGATAATAAAATCATAAATTCTGTAGCGCCAGTTTTCTTACTCATTCCATTAACAGCATTCTTTAGTTCATTGCTTAATGTTGTTGTAAAACTGTTACCTTTATGACTCTGCTGTTGTGGTCTAGGATAATCTGTCCGCAGGTCGAGCACAGGAAAGTCGTCAGAAAATTCTTCTAGCCAATATATTTCTTGTTTACTTAAATCTCTTGTATTCAGCCATGCACTGTAATCTTTATATTGAATTTTAGGTTTAGGTAAATCCTCTCCATTATATAAACGGAATAAATCACCAAGTAATACACTAGTGGATCCATCATCAAAAATAATATGATGGATGTCTAACATGAGAATAGTTTCATCTTCTGAAATTTTTACAGCCATTGCTCTCATTAAAGGCGCTTTCTTCAAATCAAACGGGCGGATAAATTCTGTTAAAACTTTTTGAATATTTTCCTCGCTCTCTTTAGCATACTCTAACTTTATATCAACTGAATCTTCTATAATTTGAAGGAACTTATCTTTATAGTGTGCAAAGTGAGTTCTCAATAACTCATGTCGATTACTCAACTGTATTAATGCTTCGGATAAACGATCCAAAGCAATACTTCCTTTTATTTTCAAAATTATAGGAATATTATACGTAACGTTCGATTCCTGCATTTGATCAATGACATACAATCGTTTTTGATTAGAACTCATTCTATATTTTCTACTCATTTTTAAACCCCCTCTTCTTCTGCAATTGCTATTACAGAAAAATAATCCCCTTCAGGCATTTCTACTTTTAGTTCTTTCACTTTTTCAGCTAGTTTTCGTACAGTTTTTTCTAATAATACCTCACGTAAAGGAATTCGAACTTCTAATTTTTCTCCCACTATATTGACCAGTCTGGTAGCTCTTAATGAATTTCCTCCTAGTTCAAAGAAGCTATCATCAATCCCTATTTGCTCAGCCCCTAAAATTTCTTGGAACGCCTCTGCGATACAGATTTCTATTTCATCTCTTGGAGCAATATACTCTTCTGTGCCAGTTATCATAGGTTTTGGTAATGCCTTTTTATCCAGTTTTCCGTTTACTGTAATAGGGAGACTTTCAAGCTGAATAATATGTGCTGGTATCATATACTCCGGTAAGTCTCTGCCTAGTTGTTCCTTGATGACTTTTATATCCAACTTTTTCTTTCCAACAATGTATCCACATAAATATTTGTCCCCGACATGATCTTCATTTGCCACGACTACCGCATCTTCAATACTATGGAGATCTCTTAATTTACTTTCAATTTCTCCGATTTCAATTCTAAACCCTCTTATTTTGACCTGCTCGTCGATTCTTCCAAGATACTCAATAGTACCATCTTCCATCCAGCGCGCTAAATCACCGGTACGATAAATTCTTTCTCCCTTGCGATATGGATTATCTACAAATTTCTCTGCTGTTAGCTCAGGTCTGTTTAAATATCCTCTAGATACACTTGCTCCTCCGATACATAACTCTCCAGGCATTCCAATGCCACATAAACTGTTGCCATTCAACACATATATTTGTGTGTTGAAAATTGGTTTTCCAATTGGCACGATGTCTAGATTTGCATTGTCAGAAAAGCGGTGAGATGTAGCACAAACTGTTGCCTCGGTTGGACCATAACAATTATTTAATCGATTTAAGTTCTTTTCTGTTGTCATGAGATACTTGTCTAACAAATCTATATCTACTGGCTCTGCTGCTAAATAAACCCTATCTAATGTACTTAAAGATTCTATTCTGTTATGTGCCTCTGCATGGTTTAATAACATTCTAAATACAGAGGGAACTAGAGTAGCTTTCGTAATCTGTTTCTTCGTTAATACTTCTAACAATTCAACCGGATCATTATTTTGAGTTTCTGAAATAATCTCTAGTTTAGAGCCAGCTAACCCACAAGGGAATATTTCCCACACGGATGCATCAAAGACATATGTCGATTTTTGAAGAACCACACTACGTTCATTATATTTTCCTTCTGTAATTTTCCAGTTTGTTAAATTCGCCAGATTTCTATTTTCGACCATGACACCTTTCGGTTTTCCAGTAGTTCCAGAAGTATAGATGACATATGCCAGATGATTTGATTTGGAAATATGTTCGAGGTTATTTTCCATTTCTTCTGTACATTCCATCAAATCGATTTTGGTCATGTCCTGTAGTTCTTTAGTGACACCTGTACTACCTGGTCCCGCCAATAACACTGAGGTTTCGCTGTCCTCTATCATATATTTGATTCTGTCTAATGGATGCTCTGGATGAATTGGTAAGTAAGCTCCGCCAGCTTTTAAAATGCCATAGATTCCAATAATCATTTCGAGTGACCTATCTGTGACAATTCCTACAATGCTATCTGGCTTAACGCCCTGCTCTCTTAACGTCTGACCGACATAGTTTGCCCTCGCATTGAGCTGTTTGTAGGAAAGAGTTTGTTCGTTAAATTCCACTGCGATATGATCAGGTGTCTTTTTGACCTGTTCTTCAAACAATTCAATAATCGTTTTGTCTTTTGGATACTCTGCTTCTGTATCATTAAAAGTATATAGAACTTTCTCTTTCTCCTGTTCGCTCATCATAATCATTTCACTGAGCATTTTCTCTGGATTCTGTACCGCATCCGTCAACACTTCAGTAAAGTGCTCACTCATACGTTCTATTGTCTCTTGCTTAAATAAGTCTGTACAATACTCCCAATTTAGTTCATATCCATCTGCAGTTTCTTCCATAATTACTGTTAAATCAAATGTTGAAGACTTGCTTGTAAATTTAACTGGGCTTAGAATCGTGTCTCCTAATTTCAGTTCAGCTTCCTCATTATTTTGGAAAACAAACATAACATCAAATAACGGGTTTCTCGATAGGTCTCTTTCAAATTCCAATTTGTCTATTAATTCTTCAAATGGATATTCTTGATTTTCATATGCTTTTAAGCATTTTGCTTTCATTTGTTCAAGTAATTCGACAAATGTTAAATCAGACCTTATTTTCCCTTTAATAGCCAACGTATTAACAAACATTCCCAACATATTCTGTGTATCTGGGTGAATTCTCCCCGCAATTGGGCTCCCTACTACAATGTCTTCCTGTCTACTGTAGCGACTGAGCAGTAACATAAAGGATGACAACAGAATCATATATTGTGTAGCACCAGTTTTCGTACTCATTCCATCAACAGCATTTTTTAGTTCATTGTTTAATGTTGTTGTAAAACTGTTACCTTTATGACTCTGATGCTGTGGTCTAGGATAATCTGTCCGCAGGTCGAGCACAGGGATGTCATCGGAAAATTCTTTTAACCAGTATTCTCCTTGAGAACCTAAATCTCTTGCATTCTGCCACGCACTGAAATCCTTATATTGTGCATTAAGTTCTGGTAAATCTTCACCATTGTAAAGTCTAGATAAATCCTTAAGGAATATACCGGATGATACAGCATCATAAATAATATGATGAATGTCTAACATGAGTATGGTTTCACCTTCTGAAATTTTCACAACCTTCACTCTCAACAACGATGCTTTACTTAAATCAAACGGGCGAATGAATTCTCTAAATTCATTTTGAATATTTTCCTCATGACATTCTGTGAATTCTAATCGTACTGTAACGTGATCTTCAATTTTCTGTATAGGCTTATCATCTTCCATTTGGAAGCTAGTTCTTAATACTTCATGGCGTTCTATCAATTGATTGATCGCATTCTGCATTCGAGTAATATCAATCGTACCTTGAACACGCATCATTTGCGGCATATTGTAAGTAATATTTTTTCCTTGCATTTGGTCAATAATATACAGTCTCTTTTGAACCAAACTCATATCATAGCTATGTTTTTTTGGCATTCGCTCAATAGAGTTATAGGATTCTTGCTCAGTTGATTCTCTTACCTTTTCAGCAATTTTCCTTACGGTTTTTAATGATAATACTTCACGTAATAAAATTCGTACCCCTAAACCTTCTTCTAGAACATTAACTAATTTAGTGGCTCTTAAAGAATGTCCTCCCAGTTCAAAAAAGCTATCATTAATTCCAACTTTCTCAACTCCTAGAATTTCCTGAAAGGCCTCAGTAATACATACTTCTATTTCATCTCTTGGGGCAATATACGCTTCCATACCAGTTACTTTAGGTTTCGGGAGTGCTTTTTTATCCATTTTTCCATTCACTGTTATAGGAACACTCTCAATTTGTATAATATATGCTGGTATCATATATTCCGGTAAATTTTTGCTTAGCTGTCCCTTAATGATACCTATGTCAAATTGTTCTTTCCCAACAATGTATCCACATATATATTTATCACCATGTTCTTCTCTTACAATAACCACTGCATCTTGAATCCCTTTTAATCCCCTAATTTTGCTTTCAATTTCATCAAGCTCAATTCTAAACCCTCTAATTTTAACCTGCTCATCAATTCTTCCAAGGTATTCAATATTGCCATCTTCCATCCAACGTGCTAGGTCGCCGGTACGATAAATTCTTTCTCCCTTACGGTATGGATTTTCTATAAACTTCTCTTCTGTTAGTTCTGGTCTGTTTAAATATCCCCTTGATACCCCTGCTCCTCCGATGCATAATTCACCTGGCATTCCCATACCACACAGACTATTACCATTTAAAATATATATCTGCGTATTCAAAATAGGCTTTCCAATCGGAACAATATCTAGGTTGTTATTGTCAGAAAATTGGAATGACGTTGCGGTAACGGTTGCTTCTGTCGGACCATACAAATTGTTTAATCGATTTAGTCTATTTCCTGTTACTTCTTTATACTTTTCTAATAAATCTATAGTTACTGGTTCTCCAGCCAAATATATTTTGTCAAATGTATTTAATTGATTTTTTTTCTCGATAGTTTCTTTACAGTCTAATAAAGTTCTAAACATTGATGGCATTAGAGCGATTTGTTTTCCTGGTAATAACTTTAGTAATTCCTCGGGATCTTTGTTTTGGAACTCATCTATAATTTCCAATTTACCACCAATTAAGCAAATAGGGAATATTTCCCACACAGAGCCATCAAATACATACGCAGTTTTTTGAATAATTTTACTGTTATCGGTATAATTACCGTTTTTAATTTGCCAAGTACATAAATTTGAAATATTTCTATTTTCAACCATGACACCTTTCGGTTTTCCAGTAGTTCCAGAAGTATAGATGACATAAGCCAGATGATTTGATTTGGAAATATGTTCGAGATTATTTTCCATTTCTTCTGTACATTCCATCAAATCGATTTTGGTCATGTCCTGTAGTTCTTCAGTGACATCTGTACTACCTGGTCCCGCCAATAACACTGTGGTTTCGCTATCTTCTATCATATATTTGATTCTGTCTATTGGATGCTCTGGGTGAATTGGTAAGTAAGCTCCGCCAGCTTTTAAAATGCCATAGATTCCAATGATCATTTCGAGTGACCTATCTGTGACAATTCCTACAATGCTATCGGGCTTAACACCCAGCTCTCTTAACGTCTGACCGACATAGTTTGCCCTCGCATTGAGCTGTTTGTAGGAAAGAGTTTGTTCGTTAAATTCCACTGCGATATGATCAGGTGTCTTTTTGACCTGTTCTTCAAACAATTCAATAATCGTTTTGTCTTTTGGATACTCTGCTTCTGTATCATTAAAAGTATATAGAACTTTCTCTTTCTCCTGTTCGCTCATCATAATCATTTCACTGAGCATTTTCTCTGGATTCTGTACCGCATCCGTCAACACTTCAGTAAAGTGCTCACTCATACGTTCTATTGTCTCTTGCTTAAATAAGTCTGTACAATACTCCCAATTTAGTTCATATCCATCTGCAGTTTCTTCCATACTTACGGTTAAATCAAATGTTGAAGACTTGCTTGTAAATTTAACTGGGCTTAGAATCGTATCTCCTAATTTCAGTTCAGCTTCCTCATTATTTTGGAAAACAAACATAACATCAAATAACGGGTTTCTCGAAAGGTCTCTTTCAAATTCTAATTTGTCTACCAATTCTTCAAATGGATATTCTTGATTTTCATATGCTTTCAAGCACTTTTCTTTCATTTGTTGAAGTAATTCGATAAATGTTAAATAAGACCCTATTTTTCCTTTAATAGCCAACGTATTAACAAACATTCCCAACATATTCTGTGTATCTGGGTGAATTCTTCCTGCAATTGGGCTCCCTACTACAATGTCTTCCTGTCTACTGTAGCGACTGAGCAGTAACATAAAGGATGACAACAGAATCATATATTGTGTAGCACCAGTTTTCGTACTCATTCCATTAACAGCATTTTTTAGTTCATTGCTTAATGTTGTTGTAAAACTACTACCTTTATGACTCTGTTGTTGTGGTCTAGGATAATCTGTCCGCAGGTCGAGCACAGGGATGTCATCGGAAAATTCTTTTAACCAGTATTCTCCTTGAGAACCTAAATCTCTTGCATTCTGCCACGCACTGAAATCCTTATATTGTGCATTAAGTTCTGGTAAATCTTCACCATTGTAAAATCTAGATAAATCACCGAGTAATACTCCTTTGGATCCGTCATCGTAGATGATGTGATGGATGTCTATCATGATTATGGTTTCATCTTCCGCAATTTTTACAGCCTTCGCTCTCATTAAAGGGGCTTTCTTCAAATCGAATGGACGGATAAATTCTGTTAATACTTTTTGAATATTTCCCTCGTTCTCTTCTACATACTCTAAGTTTATATCAACTGAATCGTCTATCATTTGAAAGAACTTATGTTGATCATAATTAAAATGTGTTCGTAATATTTGATGGCGCTCGCACAACTGTTTAAGAGCTTTATTTAGTCGTTCTAAATTAAGAGAACCCTTAAGCTTCAAAACCATTGGGATATTATAGGAGATGCTTCCTTCTTTCATTTGGTCAATAATAAATAATCGCTTCTGGGCAGAGCTCATTTCATAGCTGTCTTTTTGAGGTTGCAACTCAATTGAGGTATAGTATGTATAATTAGTTGCATCTCTTACTTTTTCAGCAATATTTCTTACTGTATTCCCTGTTAATACTTCACGTAATGGGATTCGCACCCCTAATTCCTGTTCAATAACATTTACTAACTTGGTAGCTCTTAACGAATGTCCACCTAATTCAAAGAAGTTATCGTCAATCCCTATTCGATCAGTTCCTAAAATGTCTTGAAATGCTTTTGCAATGCAGATTTCTATGTCGTTTCTCGGAGCAATATACTCCACCATGCTTATTACTTCAGGTTTAGGTAAAGCTTTTTTATCCAACTTTCCGTTCCTTGTTATAGGTAGACTCTCTATTTGGATAATATATGCTGGTATCATATATTCCGGCAATTTTTTTCTTAATTGTTCTTTGATGCTATTGCTATCAAGTTTTCCATTTCCAACCACATATCCACACAAATATTTATCGTTATTCTCTTCTCTTGCAATGACAACCGCGTTTTGAATTTCTTCCAAATTTCTCATTTCACTTACAACTTCGTCAATTTCTATTCTATATCCTCTGATTTTTACTTGCTCATCTATTCTTCCTAGATACTCGATATTGCCATCTTCCATCCAACGCGCAAGGTCCCCAGTTCGATAGATTTTTTCTCCTTCACAAAAAGGATTTTCTACAAATTTCTCTGCCGTCAATTCAGGTCTATTTAAATATCCCCTTGATACTCCTTCTCCCCCAATACATAGTTCACCCATCATACCAATACCACAAAGTCTATTACCGTTTAAAATGTATATCTTTGTATTGGAAATTGGTCTTCCAATATGAACAAAGTCCAAATTAAAATCTGTGGGCACATCAAGGGATGTCGCAAAAACAGTCGTCTCTGTAGGTCCATAGGAATTAATAAGCCCCACTTTCCCGTTGCAAATTTGGTTGAAACGATTAGCCAATTCAACCGGTAAAGCTTCTCCTGACAATTGTATTTTGCGTAAAGTTTGTGTTACTTCAGAATTAACATAAGAAGTAAAGCCTTCTAATACTGACGGTACAAATGATGTCCTAGTAACATGATGCTTTTTTATTTGTTCTGCAATTTTACTTGGATCCATTTCATCTTCCATAGGTAGAAGCACCAATTTTGCTCCTGCTAAATATCCAACGAAAAATTCCCAAATAGACAAATCAAAGGTAAATGTAGTTTTTTGGAGAATAACTTCGGACTCATGATATTCATTTTTCAACATCCAAGTTACCAGATTTACGACATTACCATTTTCAACCATAACCCCTTTAGGAGTGCCTGTTGTTCCAGAAGTATAGATAACGTATGCCAAGTTATTTGGTTTAGAAATCAGTTTTAAATTTTGCTCTTTTTCTCCTTTACATTCACATAAATCAACCACATTAATATTTTGTAAATCCTTGGATATATGCCTACTTTCGGTCCCTTCAAGAAGTACATTTGTTCCACTGTCATTTAACATAAATCTTATTCGATCTATTGGGAGACTTGGATCTATAGGTAAATAAGCTCCTCCTGCTTTTAAAACCCCATAGATCCCAATCACCATTTCAATAGACCTCTTTGTAATAATTCCAACAATACTATCAGATTTTACTCCCTGTTCTCTTAACAATTCCCCCAAATAATTTGCCCTATTATTTAATTGTTTGTAAGTAAGCGTTTGTCCTTCATATTCTAATGCAATATTATTTGGTGTTTTTACGACTTGTTCTTCAAATAATTCAATTATAGTTTTTGTAGTTGGATATAGATCGTCACTATTATTAAATTCATGAAGTACCTGGTTTAATTCAAAATCATCTAAAAATGTTATCTCATTTAGATAGTTTCGTTTCTTTTTACTCATTTGCTCACATATTTTCATTATTCGTTTATGTGTCAAATCTAACATTTGTTTACTAATGGAGTCTGAATTAAATTCATAGATAATTTTAATTTTTTCATTATTTCGAGATATGCCAATGGTTAAATCATATTCCCCTCTATCATATACACAACATTCTGAATACAGGGAATATAAAAGGATATCTGGAGAATTTGATGAATGCGAATTTCCACTTTCAGTTTGTTCATTGACCTTTGATAGATATTCACTTGCCATATCCAAATACTTTTCCATGGTTTGCTCATGATTTACCATCAAAGAAGCAAGAATAACGGAATTCTTATTGTTAACTAAAGCAATCGATTCAGGGTTATTTCCTGTAACGAGATTTTTATACAATATCCATGCGGAAGTAAATAGCTGTACTACGTCCATCTTATGATAGATGCAAGCTTGATTTATTTGATTACAATAAACCTCATTAATAACGTACTCTATTACATGCCTTTTCCTATCTGCAGATCTTTTTCTTAAACCAAAAATGTTATGTTGAGTAGATTCTGATACCAAACTGTTGCAATTTTCATTGTTAATAGTAGTTATATTCATATCAAATTCGCCTCCAATGAGTTTAGTGACATTTCTGCTAATAATGTTTTATTAATAATTTTTACAAATTCTTCAGTGTAAAAATTAATAAAAAAATGATTTCCTTCCATTTTATAGTATCTACAAAACTTTGTTGTATGTTTAGACCATTCATAGATTTTTTCATTCTTATTTTCCTCATCTGAATAGACGATAGTTATATTGGATAATATGGGTTCTGTTTTCATCATATAATTATATTGTGTATACAGTTTCAAATCTGAGTAAAATATTGGAACCATTAAATCTATTAATTCTTCATGATGAAGCACTTCATGAAATTCCCCACCCATTTTAGTCAAATTTTTAGTTAATTTTTGAGCAGCTTTGTAGTAAGACATTTCTTGTATCTCTCTTACCTCTGGTGCTACATGTGCTGCAAAGAAAATATGAACTGGTCTTCTTCCAGTACGCCTATAAATTTCATAGTATACTTCATATGCTACTAAACTTCCCATACTATATCCAAGAAGGGCAAATGGTGCATCAGTTAAATTTTCTATAATAGTTTTTGCTACATCACTAACCATTTCTTTGAAATTACAGTAAAATTCTTCTGAAATTCTTTCTCCATGTCCCGAATACTCAAGTGGAATAATTTCAATTACTTCATTGATGTATTTTTCAAGTGAGTTATACATTACAGCAGATCCTCCAGCATACGGTAAGCAAAATAATTTAATATCTTTCACATTCATTCCTCGATTCTACTCTATCTTTTGCTTTGTATATTATTTACTACTTTTATTCACTCACTGATACTTTCTGATTAATATCCACTTGTTCAACTGTGCTAAACAATTTTTTTGTCACTAATGCCAGTAAGACTGTTATGACTGCTACTGCAAATATTAATGTGTATACATTGTCTGCAAATTTATCAATTAATGTACCAAATAATACTTGACCAACAGGTACTGAACAAGTAGATACCGCTGTTAAAATTGCCATTACTTTACCCAGCAATAAATTTGGAGTTTGTTGTTGCAGTAATGTAATGATAAATATATTAATAATGGTTATAGCGAACATAATTAGCATTGAACTGAACGAGAAAACAAGAAATTGTAGAGTTATTTCCCCACTATTATTTACAAATTCAGGATAAACGGTAATTGCCATTGGAATAAATAGAATTCCACTTGCAACAAACCAGAGATACAGATTATTTACTTTAAGTTTTTTTGAAATAAAACCAATTGCAACAGCTGCAAATATCATACTTAAAGAAATACCACCTTGCGTTAGTCCAAATAAACTATCGCTCATGCCTAAAGTGATCTTGATAATATACGGAATTCCTACTAAAAATAGAGGTGTAATAAATAAATTTAATGATGCTGCTATTAATATTACTTTAGAGATAAATGGATTTTCCTTTACAATGTATGACACGCCTTCCTTAATATCCAGAAGAGTTGTCTTCACTGCCCCATAAGGTTGCTCTCTCTTTTCAAATGGGATTTTTATGAACAGCTCTATTACAGCTGAGAGAAAAAAGCTGATGCAAGTTATAATGACGATCATTTCAATGCCTGCGATACTATATAAAAGACCTCCTAAAACCGGACCTGCAAAATTAGTTATAGAAGAAACTCCTGACACAATTCCATTTGCCTCTAGTAGTTTATCTTGTTTCACTAATACAGGAATACTTGCCTGTACAGTAGGTTGATAAAAAGCACTAACAATCATCAGCAAAGTCATAACAATCCCAATCATCACAATATTGGATGATTCACTAGTAAATAAAAATATTGCCAATCCACCAACTATGACACTACTAATAACATCAAGTATCACCAACAAATTTCTTCGGTTGATGCGATCGGCGATAGCACCACCGATAGGTGCTAAGAATATAGTCGGAATTGTTGAAATGGCTAATATTAAGCCAAATATTTTTGCTGATCCAGTAAGATCAAGGATATACAATGATAATGCAAATCTTAAGATGGAGCTTCCAAATAAAGTGATAACCTGACAAATAACCAATACTCCAAAATTCCTATTTAAATTAGCCAATTCCAAGAATGCCTCCCAATAATTATTTGTTTACATAATTAATAATTCCACTAACAAACGCACAGCATGCAATTATTATCAACCACCATGCCCACTTGTAGGGTGTCCCGTTCTTCTTTCCAACTATTAATCCAAAGATCCCTGCAAATAACAACAAAACAGCTACTATTGTTCCTACTAAAAATGGGATTTCCATGTTTTTTTCTCCTTTATAAAGATGAATTATAATATGTCAAATCAAGTAAAAACTCACTAGACCCTTTATTCTTTCGATACTTACTGGAGTAGTAATCTACTTCAGTTATCACTATTTTAAATTTTTGATATTGAAAAAGAACCGCCTCTAATTTCTGCACTAAATATATTCTTTCCATTTTTGTATATATAAGAATCTCCAGAGTGCATTAAAGAAAAATCACTTTTAAAGTTTCCTGAAAGTTTTTTCAAATGACACGAAAATCCGTCATTCTCTGGAATCTCTACTTTTACATTTGCCCCTGTAGAAGTCGATTCGATTTTCTGTATCATAGTTGAGGAACTTACTTTAGTAGTTCTACCAGTTGAGTTGACATTTATTTCTGAAAATTTTCCCAAAAAATCTATTTTTGTTGATGTCGTCTGTAAGTGTAATTTCTGAATTTCCAAAAATTCTCCCGATACGTTAGATCCGATGGCATGGAAAGTAAATTCCTCCATTTTCCCTGAAAGTTTAGCCGTGCCAGATGTTAAATGACATTTGCATTTTATTGCATCAAGATGATCAACAAACAAATTAACTCCAGTACAGTCAATAGAAATAGAATCAAATTGTTTTTTAGGTAGGTATATTTCCAAATTTGTTTTATGAAGATTGAATCCAATTTGTATCTTCTTTTTCCTACCATCTGTAATGGAAAGCTTTCCGTTTTTTACTGTATGATGAAAAAGTTTATGTTCTGGAAACTTTGTATCGGTGATTTGAACAACTTTTATTTCATCATTCTCATTTTCAAAAATATGAATATCACCTGTGATCCAATCTAGTGCAATATCTGATATCGTATGATCTAAACAAACTTTTTTTCTATCAATCAATTCACTATATCCAACCATTTCGTTTTCTCCTTTTCATTTATTATTTTCATATTTCAGCTATTCAAAAACAATCTGCATCTCGTAATACTAATCACGAAACGATCATAATGCCATTTTCTATAAAATCATTCCACTTCGATTCTATTAATTTTCCCCATCAAATTCATTGTGGCAATGATTCCTGCAGCTGTAGAAATCGCTAATAAAATCAGGCTTAAAGTACTTTTCTCAAAACTTCCGATAACAGCATTTCCAAAGAGAGCACATAACAAAAGAGCTGACACAATGGTACTAGGAACTGATTTATTGATAAAACCTATTCTCATGGCAATTAAGGAAATCCCATTCATACCTATAGACAAAATAATGATTGTTTTAATGACTGAAAACAGTAATTCTGAAGATAGCGTATCATTAACAATTGGTGAGAAAGTTTCAGTAATACTAAAAATAACGATTGGAGGAATATTACTGATAATCATTGAAGCAGTTGAAAACACAACAACTACCGCGATTTTAGAAAGTAATATTTTTTTTCGATTGACTGGATAAGAAAATAAAAGTATCATCTTTTTCCCTTTATATTCTTCTATTACAAACCGTGAAAACATAGTTGCAGAGAGGATGGAAAAAAAAAACATACTCATAATACTAGTGAACAAA
Source organism: Lysinibacillus sp. G4S2 (assembly GCF_030348505.1). Taxonomy (NCBI): domain Bacteria; kingdom Bacillati; phylum Bacillota; class Bacilli; order Caryophanales; family Bacillaceae; genus Lysinibacillus; species Lysinibacillus sp. G4S2. The sequence continues at coordinate 3,524,635 of NZ_JAUCFJ010000002.1, forward strand.
AAGATATTCGAATATTTTTGAAAATCCGGCTCATTTTCTACTTGTGCTACAACAGCTACAAAATAGATAAATCCAATAAGAAACAGACATCCAATCATACTGATCTTCATGTAAGTATTAAGATTATTTCGTCTTAGCTCCAGTTTCATTAATTTATACAATTTTGACACCCCTATTCGTCATTTCAAAGTAGAATTCCTCTATTCCACTAGGATACTGCCTTTTGATATCGGACAACGTTGCTTCTCCTTTAACAACTCCGTCAACAATGATGCTCACTGTATCAGCAATTTGCTCAATTTCACTGAGAATATGACTGGAAATCAGAATGGTCATTCCATAATCCTCTACAAGATCCAAAAACAATTTTCTCATATCGCGAATCCCAGAAGGATCTAGTCCGTTTATCGGTTCATCTAATATCAGTAATTTGGGTTGATGGACTAACGCTCTTGCAATTCCTAATCGTTGTCGCATGCCTAATGAAAACTTTGAGACTGGCTGTGAACCTGTGTTAGCAAGCCCTACCTTTTCTAATGCTTTAGAAATATCAACCTCTTCTCTGTTCAAATAAGCAAGATGCAGACTTAAATTTTCTTCTGCTGAAAGATGTTCATAAAAAATAGGCACTTCGATAATACTACCGATGTTTCTTAAAATTTTATCCCTATTGACAGTAACATCCATACCAAGCACTTCTACTTTTCCTGCTGACGGTGTAAGTAAACCCGTTAAAATTTTAAAAATGGTTGTTTTACCCGCCCCATTCGCTCCTAAAAAACCATAAATAGATCCTTGTCGAACAGTCATATTGCATCCTTTTATTACTTCTACATTAGAAAGCACTTTTACCAGATTTTCTGTTTTTACTACAACATCATTGTTATTCATTTTGAATGTATCCTCCAATATCAGAATAATGATCAGATATTTTTTTAATCAGTTGATCACTGACAATATCCGCCCCCAATCCCTTCATCATCTGTTGTAAAAATCTTAAACGATTAACTGTATCATCATGTTTTCGTTCAAATAGAATAGGGTTAATCCAAATATTTACTAACAGCATAAAAATCTCTGCACATTCAGTTGGATATTCCGTATTGATTGACCCATCCTCTTTTCCCTCTAACATGATTTTCGCAATATTAGGTGCATCCTTATTAACACCATTTTTAATTCCCGTTAAGACAAATTGAGGATTTTTAATCTGCTCGCTCAAGAAACTGTCTATGGAATGTGCTTTAGGATCTGCTACAATGTGTTCTAAAATCTTTGCAAGTTTTTCTCTTGAATTGGCTGCTTGAGTATTATTAATCAAGTCGTCTAACATTTGTGCAGCATAACTAAATTGTTGCTCCATCACTGCAAGTAATATTTCTTCTTTTGATCTGAAGTGATGATAAATCGCTCCCTTCGACATACCTAACTCGTCAATAATATCTTGTATACTCGTCTTTTCATAACCTTTTTCTTTAAAGAGTATTGTTGACACCGATAGTATTTGTTCTAAAGTTTGTTCTGGATATTTATTTCTTGCCATTTTCTTCCTCCTCTTTAATACCAACCGTTGGTATCTATAACACATAATACACAACAATTTTTTCCTTGTCAATATAAGGTAATAGTCCAAATTTTAATAAAAAGGTGAACAGTTACTTCCCTTTAACAAATTTATTAGCTGATTGCAAGTTATCATGAGGATGATGTGGCAGACCGTTTAACCTTGCTTCTCAACCGTCGTTAGGGGCAAATCAGCCATTACTTGATAGAGGCATCATTTTCACACAATCATAAGCACTAATTTTGATTTACATTCTTCACATACCAATACATTTGTGTAAAAAATATATTCAGTAGAATTTATGATATTTTTTAAAGTTAAATAGATATTAAAAATAGATTAAAGTATGATTTCTCTTAGTCATTAACTGCTGTTCAATAAACACCTATTTATAATATAAAAACGGATTCTACTCTTCTTTTATTTAAGATAATAAAAAAGGCGTCCAACAAGTATGAAAAATACTCATTGGACACCTTATACAATTAATTATGCTTTTTGGTAGCGAAGCACTGGTGTACGAGCAGCACGTGTTTCGTCTAGGCGAGATACGACTGTTGTATGTGGTGCTTCTTGAACGATTGATGGATTTTCTTCTGCTTCTTTTGCAATTTGAATCATCACATCGCAGAATGCATCTAAAGTTTCTTTTGATTCTGTTTCTGTTGGTTCAATCATTAACGCCTCTTCCACATTTAATGGGAAGTAAGTTGTTGGTGGATGGTAGCCAAAGTCCAACAGACGTTTCGCAATATCTAAAGTACGAACGCCAAGTTTCTTTTGACGACGTCCTGATAATACAAATTCATGTTTACAATGACGGTTGTATGGTAGATCATAGAATGCCTCTAAGCGACGCATCATATAGTTTGCGTTTAGTACTGCGTATTCTGTAACAGCTTTTAAGCCATCTGGACCCATTGTACGGATATAAGTGTATGCACGTACGTTAATACCAAAGTTACCATAGTAAGGTTTAACACGTCCGATTGATTGTGGACGTTCGTAATCGAAGTGATATGTTCCTTCTTCTGTTCTTACTAAAACTGGTTTTGGAAGGAATGGAATTAAATCAGCTTTCACTCCTACTGGACCTGAACCCGGGCCACCGCCACCGTGAGGACCTGTAAATGTTTTGTGTAAATTTAAGTGTACGCAGTCAAAGCCCATATCACCAGGACGTGCTTTACTCATAACTGCGTTTAAGTTTGCGCCGTCATAGTATACTTTACCGCCAACAGAGTGAATTAGCTCTGCCATTTCGATAATGTTTTCTTCAAATAGACCAAGTGTATTTGGATTTGTCAGCATCAATGCCGCTGTATCAGATCCAACTACTTTGCGTAAATCCTCAATATCTACTAAACCATCTTCATCTGATTTAACAGTGATAGTTTCAAAGCCTGCAACTGTTGCCGATGCTGGGTTTGTACCGTGAGCAGAGTCAGGGACAATAACTTTATTACGGTGACCTTCACCATTTGCTTCGTGGAATGCGCGGATCATCATTAATGCTGTCCATTCACCATGTGCACCTGCTGCAGGTTGTAATGTCACTTCATCCATACCTGTAATTTCAACTAATGAAGTTTGTAGATCATAAAGAAGCTCCATCGCACCTTGAGTTGTTGATTCATCCTGTAATGGGTGAACATTAGCAAAGCCTGAAATTCGGGCAACAGCCTCGTTAATTTTTGGATTATATTTCATCGTACAAGAGCCAAGAGGGTAGAAACCTGAGTCTACACCGTGGTTTCGACGAGAAAGTGCTGTATAGTGGCGCATAATATCAAGCTCAGAAACCTCTGGTAATTCCGCCTCTTCAGCACGTACTAAGTTCGCAGGAAGTAAATCTGCAAGGTCAACCTCTGGTACATCAAGTGCTTCTAAGCTATAGCCTACGCGACCTTCTTTGGAAATTTCAAAAATGAGTGATTGATTTTCGTTATTCATTAAGAGCCCCCATTTCTGCAACAAGTGCATCAATTTCTTCCTTCGTGCGTAATTCTGTTACTGCGATTAGCACGTGATTTTTAAGAGATTCATATGTTTGACCTAATGGGTAACCACCGATGATACCTTTTTCAATTAGGCCTTTATTGATTTCTTTCACACATTTATTTGTTTTCACAACGATTTCGTTAAAGTGTGCACCTTGGAATGCTACTGTAAAGCCTGCCGCTTCAAAAGCATTTTTAGCATAGCGAGTTTTCGCAATATTTTGCGTAGCCATTTCACGAACGCCTTGTTTACCTAGAGCAGTCATTGCAACAGAAGCTGCAAGTGCAAGAAGTGCTTGGTTAGAACAAATATTAGACGTTGCTTTATCACGACGGATATGCTGTTCACGTGCTTGTAATGTTAAAACATAACCACGACGACCTTCTCCGTCCACTGTTTCACCAACAAGACGGCCTGGAACTTTACGCATAAGCTTAGTTGTTACAGCAAAGAAACCACAGTGTGGACCACCAAATGCCTCAGAAATACCGAAGACTTGTGCGTCACCTACACAAATATCAGCACCTAGCTTACCAGGTGGTGTTAAAATTCCTAGTGCAAGTGGGTTTGAAGATACGACAAATAAACTTTTTGCCTCATGTGCAATATCACCCATTACTTGTAAGTCCTCTACCTGACCAAAGAAGTTAGGGTATTGTGCAATAACAGCTGCCGTATTATCATCGATTAGTTCTTTTAATGCTTCTACATCTGTCACACCATCTTTATGTGGAACAGTAACAATTTCAATTGATTGTCCGTATGCATATGTAGCAACGACATCGCGATACTCAGGATGAACCGCTTCAGATACTAAAATTTTCTTACGGCGTGTATGGCCAGCTGCAAGCATACCTGCCTCAGCTAACGCTGTTCCCCCATCATACATAGAAGAGTTTGCAAGATCCATACCTGTAAGCTCTGCAATCATCGTTTGGAATTCAAAAATTGCTTGTAATTCCCCTTGAGAAATTTCTGGTTGATACGGAGTGTATGCTGTGTAAAACTCTGAACGTGAAATAACATGGTCCACGATAATTGGTTTATAGTGGTTGTATACGCCAGCGCCTAAAAACGATACGTTAGCATTTGTATCTTTATTTTTCGCAGCAAGTGCTGATAATTCTTTTAATAAAGCTGATTCAGATTTTGCTTCTTTAATATCATACAGGCCTTTAAAACGTACTTTTTCTGGAATATCCCCAAATAACTCATCAACTGAAGATACACCAATTACGTCTAACATTTCTTGTTTATCTTGCTCCGTCATTGGTAAATAACGATGTTTCATAAATGTAGCTCCCTCTTTTCACCTATTATTTTGAACGCTTGTAAAACGGTGTTTCAACTGTTACTACCTTTAATTGCTTACCGCGAATTTCGATTTCCAACTCAGTTCCGATAGTTGCGAATTGGCTGTCAATTAATGCGTTACCAACATTACGTTTAGAGGAAGGAAGCTGAGTACCTGTTGTCACTTCACCGATTTCCTTACCATCCTTAAACACTTTATAGCCATGTCGAGGAATACCTTTATCGATCATTTCAATGCCCACAATTTTACGTGACAACCCAGTTTCTTTTTGTGCCACTAATGCCTCATGACCATTAAAGTCTTCTTTATTTAATTTCACAGCAAAGCCAATACCCGCCTCAAGAGGTGAAATTGTCGCTGATAGCTCTTGCCCGTATAATGGCAGACCTGCTTCAAAACGAAGTGTATCGCGGCAACCTAAACCTGCTGGCACAACACCTTTGTCTTTTCCAGCTTCTAAGATTTTATCCCATAAAGCTTTAATATCTTCTGGGGAGCCGTATAATTCAAAACCATCTTCTCCTGTGTAACCACTACGAGAGACTAATGCTTTATGACCAGCAACTTCAACATCTGCTTGGAAACGGAAGTATTTAATGGCACTTACATCAGTAGCTGTTAATGATTGAAGAACTTCTTCTGCTAATGGACCTTGAAGGGCAATTTGTGCATAAGCATCTGATTGGTTGTCGATCGTCACGTCATATTGATGTTGATTTTCCATCATCCAATCATAATCTTTTTCAATATTTGACGCATTTACACAAAGTAAATAATGATTATCTGCTAATTTATACGTTAATAAATCATCGACAACACCACCATCTTCATAGCACATTGCATTATATTGCGCTTGACCAACTGCAATTTTCGAAATGTCATTTGTCAAAAGATTTTGTAAAAAATTTAGAGAATCAGGGCCAGTTACTAAAATTTCACCCATATGTGATACATCAAATAAACCTGCACGATTACGTACTGCATCATGTTCTTCTTTAATAGAAGAGAATTGTACTGGTAATTCCCATCCACCGAAGTCAATTGTTTTACCACCATACTTTGCGTATTCGTCAAATAGAGGTGTACGTTTTAATTCGTTCGCCATTCTTTTTGCCCCCTTATTGTTAGTTACATTTTTACTAGTAGTAGTTCGTCTGTTCTTCTTATATTAGTACAGTTCATGTTTCACTTACTTGTTCATCCAAATAAATAAGAGGAAATTAGGCAAAACATTCTGACATAAAAAAAGACAGACGAACCCCTTTTCGGGATTCTCTGTCCTTGCACCTGAAAGTTACACCAGACTGGCTCGCATTGTTACAATGCCAATCAGCCGGCTTTCCCCTTTGGTGGCTGTTGTATTACAGCTCTCTCCAGAGTTGCGTCTTGTACGAGTCCTTTTACCTGAGAGATTCATAACACTTTGCTACTTGCTCCTTCGGTGACGTCTACACGTGCTCTCCCCGCACAATCATCCGCCCAAGATAATCTTGGTACTATTTAGTATTCAATGAACATTAAGTTACTTATTTGTCTATATCCTAACATTAATTGCATTGAAAAGGCAAACATTTTTTATTTTATAATGAAACACGAACGTTAAAATCATCAATACACATTATCGTTCGCCTTTTAACCTTTTAACTTGGAATACTAAATACTCAAGAATTTGGCGGATTGTTCTACCTTCAGTTAACACTTGTATATGTCCTGCCTCACGATAGAACTTTCTTCTGTAATGATACAGATTCTCAAGCTCCTCTTTTGTTGAACTTTGTACAATCGGTCTGTTTGGGTCATGCTGTATTCGTTTGTAAATATCTTCGAATGTCGCATCTAAAAAAAACACGAGTCCGCTGCGTCTCATTATTTTTCGATTTTCAACATTGACCGCAACTCCACCACCTGTTGAAATAATACAAGCTTCATCTCGGAAATTTTTCAAAAATTCTGTTTCTATTTCTCGAAAACGTGCTTCGCCGTATTTTTCAAAAATCTGTGGAATGGTCATGCCCTGCTGTCTCACTATTTCATGATCCATATCATAATATGGCATCTTTAGTAAATAGCTTAAACGTCTTCCTAACGCACTTTTCCCGCAGCCCATAAAGCCAACTAAATATATTTTTCGCATTCGAATCACCTTCTTATAACTACGATTCTACACTGTCTGACAAAATTTGTCCTAATAAATTTATCGTAGCTCGAACATTCATCTTTTCTAGCCCTTCATATGTTCGAAACTGAATTTCATAAGACGCACAATACGTAAGAACAAAAGTAGTTACAAAAAATAATAATGCAATTGCGATTAAAAAAATAGCCCCTCTGTCATTTTTCAATAACCGGTACATAGAAGGTTCGCTCCTTTTGGATACCACTTGGAAGTTCAACAGTTACTGTTAACATATTTTTTTCATATTTGAACTGGCATTTATTAATACCAATTAGCAGTGGCACATGACCACCCTTCACTTGATCGCGAATAATATTACTATAACAATCAATATTATGAGTTGCATCTGCTGCTTGGAAGGTTATTCTCTTTTGATCTTTTCGAATCGTGAATGATGAAATATCCTCTAAATACATATTCAAATCATAAACAAATAGCTCCCACTTCGATTGTTCATCGGATAGTACCGTTACTTTCATTTCTGCGAACCATAACATAATGAAAACAACAAGATGTGCAATAAGCATAAAAACAACTAATTGAAACAATGCTTCTAATAATGTATAACCCCGCTCATTCATCGACTTCACCTGTCTGCTGGATACATTTTTTACGTAATTCTCTTGTATTTTGAAAGCTTACACATACCCCTTGTCCATCAAAAGCCCAAGTAAATTCTACATTTTCAATTATTTTAGAGCCTTCCGCTTGCTGTAAATAGTAATATTGCTTTAAACCTTCATAAGCCGTTTCAGCTGCGATGACCTCTAGCTTCTTGTTATAAAGCGTTGTTTTCATCGTGTAGCTAATTGGTATTAACGTCGTGCATAATAACATGACAATGACCACTGATAAAATCGTTTCTACAAATGAATAACCAGATTCATTCAACTCTTGATCTCCCTCGCCCTAACGTAATCACAACCTTTTTAATGCCCTGAGGTGTATTAAAATAAATAGTCCCTGGAGTCATGACGGTCCCATAGTAGTTATAGATAATCGTGTGAACCGAATTTGATTCAGGTATGAATTCTACCCCTTTCGGAAAAGGTCGTTCATATAATTCGGTATAAAAATCTTTTTTAATGATATATCTTTTGGATGAACTTTCAAACTTCATCGAAATATATTCCCTTTGATGCATACTATAAGTTTGTATATATTGAATATCTAATTGAATTTGCGTGAAAAATCGCTCAAGCTCCCTAGTTTCCGCTGCTTTTAACGAATACTTAACGACAATCACTGACAAACACATAACGATAAACAATACAATGATCATTTCAACAAACGTATAGCCACGCTCACTTTTTATAACATCCATCAGCTACCAGAACCTACTTCAGAAGATGGCTTTGCCAATCGTACCTCTCCATCATTCGTTATCTCGATCACTTTTTTATTTGGACAGGTCGTTTCATTCTTCTTCAAATAGCCTTTTTCTACTAATTCCCCAATTGTTGGATATGCCATAAAATCTACTCGATACGCCTCTACTTGCCCCTGCACCATGCTAATATACGCTTTACAGCCCTTCTCATCAATTGTGGCAAAATGTTTCGTAACGTTTGGAATTGTGATTAAAATTAATATTGAAATAATAAGCAGAACGATTAACATTTCGATCAATGTAAAGCCAGCTTGCTGCTTTAGACGTTTCATTATTATCCTCCTATACTAGTTCAATCATTTGATATATTGGTAATAATAAACTTACATACGCGGCAACTATACACACTGCAATAATAATAAAGAAGGTTGGCTGCACAAACGCAAGGATTTTATGCAATAGTTGCTCCTGCTTTTCTGTCAGTAATTCGCTATACAGTACTAGCTCTTTCCCTAAATAGCCACTTTGCTCCCCATGTTCAACAAATACGGAGAAATCCTTCTGCCAAACTTCCATCAAATTTACAGCTCGTGTGAGCGTATCACCAAAAACAACACGCTCCTTTATACATCGGGCCAAATGTTGAAGAAATGGTTGAAGTCGCTGCTCCTCTAAAATTTGTAGACTTGCCTGTAAAGAAAATCCACTTTGTAACAAACTTCCTAAATACGCAGCAAATTGTCTCGTTAAAGATATTCGTATATACATCCGAATAAATGGAGTTTTTAAGATGATTTTTAGCCGCTGAGCAATTGGTTGTCGTTTGAGATACAGCTGAAAAATCAAAATGCTACAAATTACGGCTATCCCTACAACAAATAGAGCGTCGGGAAAATGCAATAATAGCTTTGACAAAGCAATACTACTTGTTTCCTCTTTGCCGGTAGTTCGACTTGTCACCATTTTTTCTATATTAGGAAAAAATACGGTGCGAAATACTAAAAACAACAGCAACAAAAATAGAAAGAGTACCACTGGATATAAGAGTAGCTTCATTAACTTTTTCTTCGTCGCCTCACTCAAAGCCATTTGCTTAGCCACACCTTTTAACGTTTCGATCATATGCCCATTGTTTTCTGCAACTGTAATAGCCACTAAATACTGCTTTGAAATGTGCAAAGTTTCAAGAATTCCTGAAACACCGACTCCCTGCCTCAGCTTTTCATTGATTAGCTTTTGTATTTCTTCATGTGCTTCAATATGATGGGGTAATAGAATTGAAATAGCTTGCGGGAATAAATAACCTTCCTGCATTAGCACGCTTAATCGGCTAAAAAAATGGGCTTGCTCCCTAACTCGCCAAATTGTCGCCTTTTTGTAATCAAGACGAATTCTCTCAATCAATTTTCGTATTCGCATAGTTCGGACTCTCTATTAATTCTCTTTGACCTGAAAGTGTTAACTCATGTGGTAGCTCATAGCTAGTTTTTTGCGTAATTGCCTTTAAGGCCATTTGAAGATGCACATCGCTTAATATTTCAAATAATGCACGGCGTTCTTCTTTGATTATTGGCGATTGGAAAAGAGTTTGAGCAACAATACCTACAACTGTTTGACGAAGTTCTTCCACTGAAACGCCTAAGTCAATGAATCGATAAAGGCAATTGACTGAATCCTTGGCATGAATCGTCGTGACCACTAAATGACCTGTTAACGATGCCTCGATTGCGATTTTTGCCGTCTCTTTATCACGTATTTCTCCAATCATAATAACGTCAGGTGAGTGGCGCAAAATAGCCTTTAAGCCTGTAGAATATGTAACTCCTGCTCGTTCGTTCACCTGAATCTGAAGAAGATTAGCCTGATTATTTTCGACAGGGTCCTCTAATGAAATGACGTGTCTATTTAACTCTGAAGAACAATAATGGATCAGAGAATACAAAGATGTTGACTTACCAGATCCGGTTGCACCTGTGAAACATAATAGCCCTTGTCGATGTTTCACTAGTTCCATCAACATGTCTGCTGCATACTTAGAGTAAGATAGGGAAGTAAGTGGGAAAGCATGATTTTGTAAAAGCAGTCGAATAATTAGACTTTCTTTTAAAAATACTGAGGGAAGTGTAGAGACACGGAAGGCATATTGATCTTCTTCCATAGCTTTTTGGAAAGAGCCGCTTTGGGGTTTTCGCCGCTCGCTTATATCTAATGCCGCTAAAAATTTATAATAGGAAATCATTCGTTCCGCAAGATCGTACGGTAACTCACCTGCTTGGAGTAGCTTATCATATTTTCGAAAATAAATACGATATCGTACTCTTTCTGGAACTAACAATAAATCTGATGCACCGAAATGATATGCTTTTAGTAAAAGTTGCTCACATTTTTGTTCGACAATTGTTTCAAAATTCTGCATATTCGCACCCCTATTCTAGTTCATTCGAATATGACCGCTCTATTCGTTATCCCTAGTATAGATACGAATTTGCCACAAGAAAAGCCCTTTTCTTAAAATAAAAATTTACTATCAAATTTCCTTTCAAATATGTTTTTTACGATAAAACTGTGAATAACGCACAAATTTTCACTAAAGATGAACATAGTCATATGAATGATGAATGCACAAGACCTCATCACCATAACGTGTGGTTGATTTCCGTTCCTACTAGGGCGTTTTATAGCTGTCGCTTTGCTTTCGCTACAGAAAACATTTGGTGTTGGTGTTGCTGTCGCTTCGCTTTCGCACAGAGCAAAGCTTCCTGGGGAGGCGTCCGATGAGCCACTGATTCCCAAGGAGTCGCCCTGCTGGAACGAAGATCGACTAATATACATGGAAAATGTTTCAATAAATGTCATCCACCATTTTTGATGATGAGCTAAAATTTTGTTTAAGTTAGAAAATTAAATAAGACTAAGTCCTTCATCTTTAAGTTCTTAGACCTATTTTTCTCTTAAATATAAACCCTCAGTTGAACTGATTGTATCGATAAGTTTTCTATATTTCTCATCTTGAACAAATACAGAAACAATTAATTCATTTACCCATGCAATAATCTTTAATTCTGGTAAATAAATTATAGTTTGCTCGTACCCTCTTAGACTTAATTTTAAGTAATTACTTAATTCTTTCGGGGATATAATTTGAATAAAAGGATGGTCTTTCATTTTTAAAAGATAATCTTTTTCTTCATTTGTGAAGAAATCTGGTATCTCTCTTTCTGAAAAGTAATAAGAACTTTGTACCAACAAAGAGCTATAACACGATAAGATAGTTAAAGTATTTATAAATTTTTTTTCAACTTCAAAAAATTCTTTTGGTGTTTGTTTATTTTGACTAAAACAAACGTCCAGAGGAGCAAACCATTCCATCGATTTACTAATAATCATGGGAAAACGATCTATTATTAGAAAATTTTCTGGGTACTTAGTGTAAATCTCTTCTTCTTTTTCAAGATACCCAGTAAGATCGAAATTAATGGAAAGATTAAATGAATCAATCATATTTTTAATAATCTTATTTTGATTGGAAAATTTTTCACTCATCTAAATAGTCACTCCCTTTAATAAGCTTATTATATTTTCTACAACATCGTACATTTTTCTGGAACTAAAAATCATCTGATACACTGAAATGATGGGCTTTTAGTAAAAGTTTCTGTACTTATTTCAAGATTCCGAATATTCACACCCCTCTTCTAGTCCATTCGAATATTACCGAGCTATTCGTTTTTTCCTAGTACACGATACGAATTTGCCACAAGAAAAGCCCTTTTCTTAAAATAAAAATTTACTATCAAATATGTTTTTTACGATAAAACTGTGAATAACGTGCAAATTTTCACTAAAGAACTGTATCTTTTTCAATAATACAATATAATAGAATTAACATGTTTTTCCTAACACTGGTAGAGCAGATATTATTTAAAAAATTTATAGAGGTGATACAAATGATCCATCCATTAAAAATTACGAGTACATTAGCCGATGAAACTAGATACTCTATTTATGAGTACATCCTGAAAGAGAAGAAAACTGTAACAGTCCAAAATATCGCTGATGAATTCGGCATACATCCAAACGTTGCACGTCTACACTTAACAAAGCTCTCAGAAATTAATATTATAACAGCTGATTTTGCCAAGACAGGAAAAGGTGGCCGACCTGGTCGTGTATATAAGGCCTCAGATAAAGGCGTATCATTATCGTTCCCAAGACGTGATGAGGATCGACTACTAAAATGGACAATTCAATTAATTCAAGAATTTGGACCATCTGCATTAGAAAAAGGCAAGGAAATTAGCTACCAAGATGGTTATCAGCAAATGAGGAATTATGTAAATGCTGAGTTATCTTTAAATAATACTCTTTCCTTCGACCAAAAACTTCAGCTATTAACTGACAATGCAGCATTAATTGGCTATATTCCGCAAGTAACGCAAACAGAGCAAGGTAAAAAGGTGACATTCTCCATTTTTAATTGTCCGTTCCAGGAGCAACTTGCTACTCATTCAGAAATTGTTTGTTCTTTACATGAATCCTATTTAAAGGGACAGTTAGATGCGTTATTTTCTAACAATGAATTTATACATATTGAAAGCATGATACATAATTGCGATTTATGTAAATATGAAATAAACGTGACAGAAATTGATAGCTAATTTAAAAATCCATTTGTTTGTCACAAAGAAGCAGAAGTTCCAGTTTACAGATACCTTTCATATCATTTATAATGAGTAAGAGATTATTGTGTCGTGGGCAAAAGGAGGGGAAATCTTCATGGATAATATGTATAAAGTTATGGCATTCTGGACAGGTATTTTTGCAGTCATGTTCTACCTTGGTGGTATGAACGAGGTATCGCTATTATTCGTAGGTAATACAGGTTTATTCTTATTATTAGGCTTCTTAAACCTTTCAGAGCGTATGTACATGTACATTTTCGGAGCCTATTTAACTGTATTCTTCGCTGGCTTCACGTACTATACAACATTCATTCACGTACCTGGCGGCGGTCATTAATACAAAGAAATCGCGTGTCTCATCGAATGTGAGACACGCTTTTTTTATGAAATACATAGTAAAATCCCCCTTTGCAATGAAATAGGATAGAAGTTGATTTATTCTATCTATCCTACAAAATGCTAGGGGGATTTTTGTATGTTATGAAGTTACTTTACCCATACCGATCATTTCAATCTATTGCTTAAAAACCATTTAAAAAAGGATTCGTCTCCATTTCTGCACCGACCGTTGTATAATTACCATGGCCAGGGTAGATAATCGTATCCTCAGGTAGTGTCAATAACTTATCATGAATCGATGTCAGTAATATTTTTGTTGAGCCTCCAAGTAAATCTGTACGTCCAACACCTTGCTCAAATAGCGTATCCCCAACAATAGCAAAGCCATCATTTTCAAATATATATGAAATACTACCTGGTGAATGTCCCGGCGTAAAAATAGCTTTAAAACTAAAATTACTTATTTCAAATAACTGTTCTTCTTTAATAATATTTTCTTCAGCAGGGGCAGCGACTATATAATCTGGTAATGCTGCGTATTTGCTAGAGCCATTTTTTGTTGGATCTCCTAACCAGCTAACTTCTTTTTCATGAATCCATACCGGAACATTAAAAGCTTCACGGACAGCATCTACGGCACCGATATGATCGAAATGTGCATGTGTTAAAAAAATAGCTAATGGTTTTAGACCGTTACTCCGTATAGTCTTGATGATTCGATCTGCTTCTTCTCCTGGATCAAATATTATGCATTCCTTATTTTTATTCGATACGATATAACAATTCGTTTGAATTGGTCCAAGCGAATAACTTCGTACGTTCATCATTGTCATCACCTCAATTTCATATTATACAGCCTTTGCCACAATTTGACGATAAATGTTCATAGTTTACGCTATTTTAGTTCTCGACAAAAACAGGTAGAACGTTTACAATTAAGGAGGAATATTGTTTACGACATTCATTTTCTGATGTCGAAAGGAGTGTCTTTTTTTAATGAACTTATTAATGGTTATTTTTGGTCTAGTGGCGATTTTAGCAGCAGTTGGTACATTCCAAGCAATTAAAGAAAAGAACCTTTTAAGCGTTGTTTTCAACTTATTAAGTGCGGTAATATTCGGTTGGTTCGTAATTATGACAGTTATTAATAGCGGGTACCCACCAACACACTAAAATTTAGACAGAAACAAGAGCAGTCTCAATTATGAGACTGCTCTTTTTCTGTCGTTTTTAGCTCTATTTCTCCTATCTACTAACTGAACGCTCATCTCTTCCACGTGGGCTGTTTATTTGCCTTCCTGAGCGCTTAGAATTTAGATTTGATATTAAACCCTCTATAACATGAAAATATTTCCACATGGCTCCTGTTTAAGTGTAAAATGAGGCTTTAAAATATTTGTCGAGGTATTCATAAGCTAGCGTGATGGATTGTAACCTCGAACCGACCGATTGAACATGTTGCCCACTCCAACATTTGATATAGAATCGAGTAGGAGGGAGTGATTAACTCCCTACCTCTCACACCACCGTACTTACGGATCCGTATACGGCGGTTCCATGAAGTCTGACGAACAGCGATTTTGTATCTCCCTATTCGTTATGCTTTTCGGTCTCTCCTTGCCACTTGTATTCTCAGCCCTCTTAATGTCTCCCATGGGATTCACCATTTCTTCCACTAAATAAGTCCATCTTTGGATTGTCTGCTTCATCGAATAAGTGAAATTTGAGTTTATTCCACACTCCTTCATGGTTCGGTCCTTCCCATGTAAACGGTACTATGACCTCTGCTGACTTCTGATGGTTCAGCTACCTATCGCTAAGTAGGTTACAAAGTGTACTTTGCATTTCCATCAGACCTCCCCGGGTAAGCGCATGCACTTTCACACCATCTATCCGCCTCATTTACTCGATATGACCTTCGACAGAAAGGACTTTGTTTTGTTATGCAAACTCATCCAATCATACCTAGCCTTCTATGAGATTCGTGTTCCTCGGACCGGTGTTTTGCCTCCAGCTTCCTTCAGATTCCGCGTCGCCACGGACACCCTTGCTTCTTGGCTAACCTCTACTTCTGTCTTCGGGGTTCGGGACTTGCACCCTATAGCCGGGCGCACATCAAAAAAGAGATCTCATGTCCAATGAGATCTCTTTTTTATTATTTGACAGATTCTTGCTTCAAGTTACCTGTCTTTTCATCATAGAAGCGAAGCAAATCGCCGTTAATGATAGCATCAGAATTTTCTAGTTCTGTCGTAGCCCGATCAGCGTATGGCTGACATGGCTTGCCATCAATTTCTTCACCAGTAGCTTTGTCATAGCAAGCTTCACCAGCATAAACATATTTATCTGTTACAAAACGACCGTCACGGAAAATAACGAAATCTTCATGCTCTGGTGAGAATAAGTCAGCACCAAGTTGCATATCTTTTGAAGTTTCAATGCCAAGAAGGTGTAGAATTGTTGGACGTAAATCCATTTGTCCAGACACTTCTGTCATTTCTTTACCATCACCAGCTCCTGGGATGTGGATGAATAAAGGTACTTCTTGTAGCAGTGCATTATCAAATGGTGTAATGCTTTCTTTTCCTAAATATTGAGCCATCGCTTTGTTGTGGTTTTCTGAAATACCATAATGGTCACCATACATTACGATAATTGAGTTATCATAAACTCCTTGATCCTTTAAGTTTTGGAAGAAGTCTTTTAGTGCTTCATCCATATAACGAACGGTTTGGAAGTAACGGTTTAATGTACCTGAGTTTGAAGTGTATTCAGGAATCATTACGTCTTCTGGATCCAACGTAAATGGATAGTGGTTCGTTAATGTAATTAGTCGAGAATAAAATGGCTGTGGCATATCTTTCATTAATGCCGCAGATTGCTCTAAGAATGGAATATCTTTCATACCCCAGTTAACAGCTTCGCCTTCGTTAACTTTATATGAATCTACATCATAGTATTTATCAACTTTTAATGATTGATACATCATGTCACGATTCCAGAATGATTTATTATTCGGGTGCATGACATTAGTAAAGTAACCATTTTCTCCAAGGCGCTCAGCCATTGAGTTATACGTATTTCCACCGTGTGTGAAGAATACCGCACCACGGCCTAAACCGAACAACGAGTTTTCTACAATAAACTCTGAGTCAGAAGTTTTCCCTAACCCAGTTTGGTGATAGAAGTTGCTGAAATAAAACGTATCTTTATCTTTTGTTAACGAGTTTAAGAATGGTGTAATTTCATGACCATCCATCTGGTTATTAATTACAAAGTTTTGTAAAGACTCCATTGAAACAACAATTAGGTTACGATCTTTGTATTTCCCAAACATTTCAGGGTTAACCGCTGCTTGATTAGATCGAATAGAGTTGTTCACTTCTACTAATTCACTGCCATCCGCTAATGCACGTTGAGCAGAAGATTTAGATTGAATATAGATGTCATACAAATGGTAGTTATAAGTCCCAATGTTTTTCACAAGTAATTCACGGTCAAAGCTACGTGTTAATAATTGCGGACGCTCTATTTCCGCTAATCCTAAGTTTAAGAAAGTCATAGCAACCGCCAATACGAAGTACGCGCGGCGGAATTCCACATTGACTTTCACAGCTGTTTTCATTCTAGGCGCATATTTATTAGCTAAAATTAGAATAAATACGTCGATGAAATATAATACATCCCAAGGGTTTACAATCGCCGATATAGAAGTTCCTAAATCACTAAAGTTACTTGTTTGGAATAATACCGGTAGCGTAATAAAGTCGTTGTAGAAACGATAGAACGCCACATTTCCGTATAAGACAATTGATAAAATAACACTGACTGTAATAATATAACGATTTTTACCTTTTGGAGATTTAAAGAATAACGCTAAACCATAAGCAAATAGCAAGAAACTTAATGGATTAATAAACAAAATAAATTGTTGCATCGCATTTTCGATTTTCATCTCAAAGCTTGTGTGATAAACAATGACCGTTTTTATCCAAGTTGCTACAATTGCTAGTATCATAAATGAATGTTTAGGCCACTTTATTGATTTCATTCCTAACATCCTCCCTACTTTCTAACACGAAAAAATAATAATTTTTAATAATTGTTACTGAAACAAAATATATCTTAATCTTTTTTTAACAGTTACGCAACAGATATATTTTGGGATACCTTTTCACATTGCTCGTCTATGCGCTCGATACTTATATATACGTCTTTGTTTGTAAAAAGTTTCACAAAATCATAAAAACAGTGGAAAACCACTGTTTCTTACAATATTACATACATGTTACATTATTTTTACAATACCCCAATTGAATTATATTTAAAACATTATTGATTGTTTTCTTTCATACGAAGTTTTGTCGTTTCTTGCCGAATTAGTAATAATGCCATTTGGTAATCTTTAATATCTAGGACATTCGCTTTATACAACTCACGAATTTCATCCTCCATTAACATCAAATCACCAATAGGATCTCGTGTATAAATAAATGTGCCATATGTTTTTAATAATTCATAAATATCTAACATCTTGTCCATTTTAATTCGCTCCTCGTTGTGTTACACAGTCAATACGTTTTGTAGGTGTCACAATGATATCTACTGGGCAATCGTGTACATCTGTAGGTACTTGTTCATATAGCTGCTCATCAAATAACAGCGATATGAGCTTACCTTTTCTGTAGTTTATTACATAGCGATCATAATAACCACCACCATAGCCTACTCGATAACCGAACATATCAAAAACAACACCTGGAACAAGTATGACATCCATTTCATTTGCGTCAATAAACTCACTTTTTTCTGGAATTGGCTCACGCAAATGCATATAAACAGTTTCAAGCTGGTCAAACGATTCAATGGCGTAAAATGACATTTCTCTTGTTTTTGGGTTGCATTTAGGTATAGCGACTTTTTTACCAAGCTGCCACAGTTCTTCAATTAAATGAATTGTGTCGACTTCTGGCTTATTGGAAATGGTAATGCCAATTGTATTTGCTTCTATTATATATGGTTCCTGTAGCACTTTTTTCACTACAGTAATAGATCGATCATGGTAAGCTTCTTCACTCATTTTAGTAAGAACTTCCCTTACCTCATTCCGTATAGTTGTTTTATCCATGCTAAGCTACCTCCTAATCAATTTCGACTTGGCGTAATTGATAAAATGTAGAAAGCCAAAACCACTTGTGGTTTTGGCTTAATGAGCAATTACTTAGTTTCACGGTGAAGAGTGTATTTCTTCTCGCGAGAGCAATATTTTTTAAGTTCAAGACGCTCTGGATTGTTACGCTTGTTCTTTTTAGAAATGTAGTTACGTTCGCCGCAATCTGTGCAAGCTAAAGTAATGTTTACGCGCATCATTAACCCTCCCACTCTATATCAAGAATTTAAATTTTGAGCATGATTTATACGACTTACCTATTATAACACAAACTAAAAAAAAATCCAGCTTCATTTCATATTAAGTTTGCATATGGTAAAATACCTTATAATTACATAACTTAATGAGGTGAAACTATTGGATTTATCCATAATACTTATGATTGTTGGAATTCTTCTAATCATCGTGTCGTTCTTTTTCAAAAATAGCGCGAAAAAAGTCGAACAAGATGTAGAAGAGTTATCCATCTCTATTTTTCAAGAAACAAATAATTTAAAACGTCGTCTAAAAATTGTTGAGGAAGAACTATTATTAGAGCCTGAATTCCAGGTTAAATCAAATTCAGCTCCAAATAAGATGCAAAATCCAAAGGTTCAACAAGTGATGCAGGCTGTTCAACAAGCTGCTCAAGCATCAAAAGCTGAACAAGGATTACCACAAACAAAACCTATTCATCAAATTATCGTAAGTCAGGTGCTTGAATTAAATAAGCAAGGTCTTTCTGTAGCCGATATAAGTATTCGCTCAAATTTAACAGAAGAGCAAGTGCGACAAGTGATTGCAAATGGAGGTCGGTAGTACATGAATAAATCCTCTATCCGTGCATTTGGCATTGCACTTTTTCTTGTCGGAGCTATGCTAGCTTTAGCAACTCGTTTTGATCTCAATATTGGTCTACCAACTAAAGCTTCCTCAAGTGAGGATAATGTAGAGGAGCTACAAAAAAAGCTCGAACAGGCAAATAAAGAAATTGCATTGCTAAAGAAACAAGTTACGCAATCTCAAAAGGAAAGCCCTAAGAAGACTGAAGCAAAGACGAAAGACAATCATGAATCGGCAGATACCCCAGCTGATGTTACCACTATGACACTTCAAATTTACAGTGGTATTACACCATATATTGTAGCGCAAAAGCTTGAAGATGGTGGCATTATTGACAATAGTGTTGAAATGGAAATTTTACTTGCTAACCCTAAATACGCTCGAAGCTTACAAATTGGTTCCTATGAAATCAATTCCTCGATGCCTTTAGAGGAAATTGCAAAATTGATTACAGGGAAAAAGAAATAACATGATTTCTTATTGAAAGAATAAATAGGGTGTGTTGATTAACCATTTTTATCCATGCAAAGAGGCTGATTTCCGCTACGGGCTACTCGCTTTGTTGCAGCTGCCACTCCGCTTTCGCGCAGATAAAACATTTGTCGCTGACGCTTCGCTTTCGCGCAGGTAAAACATTTGTCGCTGACGCTCTATTCTTCATAAAAAAACGGCTGTCACCCAAAA
The DNA here is from genome assembly GCF_030348505.1 of Lysinibacillus sp. G4S2. Classification (NCBI taxonomy): domain Bacteria; kingdom Bacillati; phylum Bacillota; class Bacilli; order Caryophanales; family Bacillaceae; genus Lysinibacillus; species Lysinibacillus sp. G4S2. The sequence goes on from NZ_JAUCFJ010000002.1 coordinate 3,544,718, forward strand.
ATCACAACTGCTGATTTTTGGGTGACAGCCTATTTTGTTTCGTTTATGAAATTTGTTCTAAGAAGGTTTGCATCATTATACCGCCCTCTTTCGTCCCAATGGATTCTGGATGAAATTGTAACCCCAAAAGTGGATAATCCTTATGTTGAATTGCCATAATCTCACCATCATCACTGGAGGTTGCTAAAATAGTGAAATCCTCATGTAACGTGCTTTGCTCAATGATGAGAGAATGATAGCGCATTACTTCGATTTTACCTTCTAGCTGAGCAAATAAACCTGTTTTTTCGTATTGAATCGTAGATAATTTTCCATGCATAATATTTTTGGCTTGAACGATGCTACTGCCAAATGCTTGCCCGATCGATTGGTGTCCAAGACAGATGCCCAAAATCGGAAATTCCGTATAAAGCTCTTTGACAACATCCACCGTTATCCCTGCATCAGTTGGCGTACCTGGACCAGGCGATAAAATAATAGCTGCTGGTTGCATTTTCTTAATTTCTTCTATTGTAATTTTGTCATTACGCACTACTTCTACGTCTTTTCCAAGCATACTTATTTGTTGAAATAAATTATATGTGAATGAATCATAGTTATCGATTAGTAAAATCATTTTTTTACCTCCAATAGCGCGCGAGCTTTATTGAGTGTTTCCTCGTATTCAGACAATGGCACAGAATCGTACACAATACCAGCCCCTGCCTGCACATGAGCACGATCATCTTTAATGATCATTGTGCGAATGGCTAGAGCTAAATCCATATCCCCGGTAGTGGAAATATAGCCAACTGCGCCTGCATAGACCCCACGTTTTACGGGCTCTAACTCATTAATTAGCTGCATAGCGCGAATTTTCGGCGCACCTGATACTGTACCAGCAGGTAAGCAAACTCGAAGAACATCCAAAACATGTACATCATCGCGTAATTCGCCGATAACCTCTGATACAATATGCATAACATGTTTATAGCGCTCAATATTCATATATTTCACAAGCTTCACTGTACCAATTTTGGCAATTCGCCCAAGATCGTTACGACCTAAATCCACTAACATACGATGTTCAGCAATTTCTTTTTCATCATTTAGTAAGCCTTCCGCAATCGTTTTATCCTGCTCCACTGTTTTGCCTCTAGGTTTTGTTCCTGCGATTGGATTTGTCGTTACCTTTCTCTCCTTCACCTTCACGAGACTTTCAGGAGACGTTCCTAAAACGGTATACGGGCCAAAATCCATATAGAACATATATGGTGACGGATTTGATGTACGCAACTGACGATATAAATCGAAAGGATTACCTGTAAATGGTGAGGTGAAACGTTGTGATAAAACAATTTGGAAAATATCACCCTTACAAATATACTGTTTAGCTCGTTCAACCATTGCTACAAAATTTTCTTTTTCAATCAGTGGCTTGAAATTAAGCTCTCCAAGTGTCATGACATCAAATGTTTTCCCAGCATAAAGCTGCTCTTCCATCGTAGAAATAGCCAACTCCATTGCTTCAAGAGAGCGCCCTTCATGAAATAAATCAATTGCCGCTAATGTCACTTCTTGCTTTAAATGATCAAAAACAATAAATGTATCATAGAAAAAAACATGTACATCTGGCATTTCTAAATCATCCTGCAAGAATTCTCCTATTTTCTCTGCATAAAATGCAGTTTCGTATCCAAAAAAACCAATCGCTCCTCCAAAAAAGGCGAAAGGATATTGTGCCTCATGGAATGGCATTACCTGCTTTAATTTAGTGAGTACATTTCCACTCGCTTTTTCGCTTTCTCCGCCTTTGGTAAAGGAATAACCATCCTTATCTCCAATCAATTCTGCAACTGGATTAACGGCGATAAACGAGTAACGCCCACTTTCTTCATGTTTCGCGGACGACTCAAAAAGCATTTTCCGCTTCCCTTCAAGTGATTGATAAACGGAAATCGGCGTCATCATATCACCCTGTAATACCTTCATAGCAAACTTTCTAAGCTCAACTGTCATATTCTTTCTCTCCTTTTCTATGCTCTGCTCTTCTACACTAAAAAAGGCTTTTCCATCACAAAAGGACGGAAAAGCCGTGGTGCCACCTTCATTGGTCTTAAGAATTATGCCCGGGCATAATTGCGTCGCAAGGCGTTAAAAGACCTACTCTATACCCTATAACGTAGGCAAACGCTAATCCATACTTTATTCAGGATTAGAGCTCCGAAGTCCATTCACCATTCATTTGTACTAGTTTCCACCAGCCACTAGCTCTCTACAACAAATAATAATAGCTACTACTCTTCATCAAAGCTGATTACTCATTATCATTTTAAAACAAAGAAACTAACAATTCAAATTATTTTTTCTGACGAAGCCATTCATCTTCTGCTGGGTCAGCTAGCTCAATATTTTGTTCCTCAAATATTTGTCGAATAGCAAATAAAATATCCTGTCGCGTACTTAGCATCACGGCCGTATCATTTGTTGCTACAAAGAAACGTATAAGAACGCGATAAGAAGTAGGATAAAATTCATCTATAAATACATGAATCAATTCTTTTTCTGTATTTGTATGCAAATAAATTTCCTTTTGGATAGCACTTAAAGCATTTCGTAATTTTTCTTCTTTATTTTCAGCAGCTACATATAAAAATTGTTCACATTTTCGTTTTTCTCGTCTAGATAAATTATAGATTGGCCGATTGACTAAATATGAGTTCGGGACATAAACAAGCCCTTTATCACCCGTTTGAATTAAGGTACTTCGAAGATTAATATCTTCAATGGTTCCATCTATTTTTTGATCTTCTGTCGCTATCCAGTCGCCAATTTTAAACGGGTTGTCTAATGCGACTGACATACCACCAAAAACATGGGCTAAAGTATCTCGAATACCAAAGGCAATCGCTACACCAGTTAAACCAATCCCTGTTAAAAAGCCATTCAAATTAAAATTCCAGAAAGAAGCAATCGTAAACATCGCTGCTATCATAATAAGCACTTTGCCTATACGAAGAAAAAACGGTAACAGGACATTCGGCTCTTCTTCACTATTCAATGGTAGTGGCTGCTTCGTATAAAAATGTAAAACATCATATACACCTTTAAATGCAAAAAACACAATAATGGACAATACAAAATTCTTAGTCACTGCATTTGTAAATAAATTTTCTTCCAATAATATAGTTAAGCTGAGTACAATAACAGCTGACATAAATGCATAGCGAATCGCTTTATTGAATTGTTCTAGCACCGTTGCCTGAAAGTCTTGCTGACGATTTCTTAAAAATGTAACAATACGATTAATAATTCCCTTTATAACCAGTTGCTGAAAAAGCCAACCTACGACGCAAATAACGATGGCGATAATAACGTCCATCCACGTTGGGGCTGTAATATTCGGTAATAACCATTTCATTGAATCCATATTCTTCTCCTCTAACTACTATGTATATTTACACAAAAAGAAGCCGATCAACGATGATGATCAGCTCCTTTTTTATTGAATAGCATCATCCGCAAAAAAAGCCTTGTTGGCAAACCAAAATTGCTGCTCATTAAAATTATGTTCCTGCATGGTGATAACCGAAAATTCAGCACAATACTTACTCTTCATCTCATTAAGTATGGTTTTCGCTTTCTTTCCAACAAGATGCTGCCCATCAATAGGCGTACCTTCAGTAAAAATAATAATATCCGATTCTGTATAATGTTGATTTTCTTGGAGCAAACCCTTTACAAAATGAAGCACAGGCAAAATTGCAGCTTCTCCCTTTGCCTGATATTCGATAAAACCCTTAAAATCGCATAAATTGATATGACCGTTTTCAAATCGATAATGTACATGAATTTGACAATCATATGGAACGATATATAAATCTCGACGTTCACGGTGCGCATTCATAAAAAACGGTAAAATCATACTTTTACAAAGCTCTGAATATGCTGCCATACCAGTAGTTTGTTCAAGACAAATAATGATTGGACCTGGTTCTTTTTTGTATGCATCAAACGGGACATATAGGATATTTCCTTTTTTGGTTGTTTGATGCTTTAGCTTTTGACGTCTAGCAACTTGCCACTTTCGCTCATAATACAAACGCTGCTCTTTGCCATTGGCTAATCGTTCAGCTTGCTCAATAGCTGGTATGTTTTCACACATCTCGCGTATGACGTCTGCCAATTCAAGTGAAAATGCTGCCATATTTCGTAATGTTTCACTCTTGTAAAAATAATCAATAAAAATTTGTTGTTCCTTGTCACTTAATTCTTCAAGATGTAAGTGATCATATAGAAAACGTAAAAAGTCACGTTGTTCTAAAGTGATTGTAAGAGCAAATTTCTCTAAAAGTGATTGTACAGCGTCTTTCACGAAGCAACACCTCCAAAGTATGTTTTTTTGGATAATGTCTATAGTATAACCAAAATAATTTTTTGACAATACAATTATGCTTGCAGTATTTTGACGCTATTTTGCTCAACAATGTTGCTGTTATCATATAGCTTTACATCATAGACAGTAAAAAGGAGAAGAGCTTGTTAGCGGCTCTTCTCCTACTAATTATTCAATTCATAATGTTTGCCTTTTATTAAGTAAAATAAGTGTTCAGCAATATTTGTTGCATGGTCAGCTGAGCGCTCTAAATATCGGCATACAAATGTTAAATGTGTGATTTGAGAAATATGTGCTGGATTTTCAGCTCCCGCACGCATCAATAGCGTTACCGTCGCTCCATATAAATCATCGATGTAATCATCTAATTCTGCAATTTCCTTGGCACGAGCAGTATCTTCATCCGTAAAGGCTTTTATAATACTTTCTAACATTTCTACAGTCTTGTTACACATCGTTTGCAAATTTGTTGTAGGAAAGACAAGTGGTTCTTTTCCAATACGAATCGTCTCTTTGGCAATATTAACCGCATAGTCCCCTACTCGTTCCATATCTGATGCCGCTTTGACAAGCACCATAAGACGACGTAAATCTGTAGCTACAGGCTGTTGCTTGGCAATCATTAGAATAACATGATCATTGATTTGTTCTTCCAAACGATTAATGATTAAATCATCCTCAAGAATCTTTAAGGATTTCTCTAAATCCTGCTCTATTAATGCTTCAAATGCTAATTTAAGAGCATTGATACTACTAGTAGCAATCTCGATAAATTGCGCTTGAACTTCTTTTAATTCTTGCTCAAAACGTTCACGTACGACCATCTTCTGCTCCCCCTTAACCGAAACGACCTGAAATATAATCTTCAGTACGTTGATCTGCTGGTGTTTGGAAGATAACGTCTGTTTTATCGTATTCAACAACTTCTCCACTTAGGAAAAATGCTGTACGATCGGAAATTCGTGCTGCTTGTTGCATATTATGTGTCACGATAATAATGGAATAATCTTTTTTCAGCTCTTGTACAAGCTCCTCAACTTTTAATGTAGAAATTGGATCAAGTGCGGATGTTGGCTCATCCATTAAAATAACATCTGGTTCAATCGCTAAACAACGCGCGATACAAATACGTTGTTGCTGACCACCTGATAAACCATATGCATTTTGATTTAAGCGATCTTTTACTTCATCCCAAATTGCTGCACCACGTAAAGATTTTTCAACAATCTCATCAAGAATCTTTTTATTTTTTATGCCATGGATACGTGGACCATAAGCAATATTATCGTAAATAGACTTCGGGAATGGATTTGGCTTTTGGAATACCATCCCTACACGAGTGCGTAATTCTTCAACAGTATAGTTTTTATCTAAAATATTGCGCTCACGATATACTATTTCCCCTGATGTTCGAACACTTGGTACAAGCTCCACCATTCGATTTAAAGTCTTTAAATAGGTAGATTTACCACAGCCAGAAGGGCCAATTATAGCTGTTACTTCATTTTCATAGATACTTAAATTGATATCTTTTAGACCATGATGATCGCCGTACCATAAATTTAAATTACGTGTATCGTAGACTACTTTTTTAGCAACTTCAATTGAAGGCTTTGTAGCCGTATGAATCGATTTGACAACTGATTTTTCCTCTTTAAAATCTAGTACCATAAGGTCACCTCATTAATAACGTTTTTGGAATTTATTTCGAATAAAGATGGCAATAGAGTTCATCAGTAAAAGTACTGTCATAAGTACTAATATACCGGCTGCCGCTACATGTTGAAATTCCTCTTGCGGGCGTTTTGCCCAATCATATATTTGCATTGGTAAAGCAGTGAATTGACTCAATAAACCATTAGGTAAAAATTGTAAAATAACAGGAATTCCAATAACAACAAGTGGTGCTGTTTCACCAATCGCACGAGACAACGCTAAAATACTTCCCGTTAAAATTCCAGGAATGGCCGCTGGTAGCACAACACGCACGATCGTTTGCCATTTCGTCGCGCCCATACCATAAGAAGCTTCTCGTTGATCATTCGGTACTGCACGAATTGCTTCCTGTGCCGCAACAATAATAACTGGTAAAATTAATAGACTCATTGTTAAGCCAGCTGCTAAAACACTTTTTCCTAGTCCCATCATTCGAACGAAAATTGTTAAACCTAGTAAACCAAAAACAATGGAAGGCACACCTGCTAAGTTAGAAATATTCAAACGAATAAAGTCATTTAGTTTATTTTTCTTTGCATATTCCTCTAAATAAATGGCTGTCCCTACACCTAAAATAATGGACACTGGAGCAACAACTGCCATCAACCAAAGTGAACCTACTAGAGCCGCCTTTATGCCCGCCTTATCTGCAAAACGTGAAGCAAAATTTGTTAAAAAATCAATTGTTAAATAGTCGACCCCTTGAGTCACAATGCGATAAAGCAAAATAGCTAGTGTCACTAATGCAAATGTCGTTGCTAGGAAAAATAAAGCTTTCCAAACTTTATTCAAAGTAATACGCTTTGTCATTCGTTTTATGACGACCGTGTCATCAATATAGCGCATGCTAGTAAACCTCCCTGAAGCGTTTCGAAATATAATGAGCGAGTAAATTCATCACTAAAGTAAAGATAAATAATGTGAATCCAACTGAATAAATAGAATAATAGATTGTCGTACCATAACCAGCATCGCCCGTTGCAACTTGTACGATATACGCAGTCATCGTTTGAATCGAGTCTGTTACATTTAAATCGAATTTAGGTGTAGCACCACCTGCCAGTGATACGATCATCGTTTCTCCAATTGCCCGGGAAATAGCGAGAACAACTGAAGCGATAATGCCTGATAATGCGGCTGGTAATACTACTTTTACAGCAACTTCAAACTTTGTTGCGCCAAGAGCTAGAGCTCCCTCACGCATACTATTTGGAACAGATGACATCGCATCCTCGGAAAGTGACGTAATCATTGGTAAAATCATAATACCCACAACAATACCTGGACTAAGTGCATTAAAAAGTTTTAATTCTGGAATAATTTGCTGTAACAACGGTGTTACGAACGTTAATGCAAAGAAGCCATAAACGATTGTTGGCACACCTGCTAATATCTCTAAAATAGGCTTAACAATTCGTCTTACTTTTTCGCTTGCATACTCACTTAAATATATTGCTGAAGCAATCCCAAATGGTACCGCAACGACAACAGCAATAAGTGTGACTTTCAATGTTCCTGCGATTAATGGTAAAATCCCAAATAATGGTTCATTCCCTGAAAACGGTAACCACTCTGTACCAAAGAGGAAATCCGTAATCGAAACACGTTTGAAAAATTCAAACGTTTCAAAAATAAGGGTGAAAACAATGCCAAATGTCGTCAAGATTGAGATAAGAGCTGCAGAAAATAATAGAGCTGGCATTGCTTTTTCCACTATTTTCTTTGTTTTATGATTGCGCGAATTTGCAATTAATTGCTGCACAGATGTTGTTTTGTTTTCTTTTTGAGAAACCATTAGGTACTCCTTTCAAATAAGTGAGGGAAAGAGCATACATCTCTTTCCCTCTATGCATGTCTTCTTATTTTAAGCCTTCTAAAGTTTTTAAAGCTTCAGCATATTTATCTTCAGGTAGAGGGACATAGCCAACTGCTTCTGCCATATCTCCCGCATTTTCTAGAGTAAATTTGATGAAATCATACGCTGCTGCGTTATCTTTCATCGCACTATTTTTTACATAAGTAAATAATGGGCGTGAAAGTGGCGTATATTTACCATCTTTGATTGTTTCATTAGTTGGTTCAACACCATTTACTTTTACAACACTTAATTTATCTTTATTTTCTAGGTAGTAAGCGTAACCGAAGAAGCCAATTGCGTTTTTGTCACCCGCTACACCTTGAACTAGCATATTATCATCCTCTGATAATGTTGCTGTTTTTGCTAGATCAGCACCGTCTAAAATCACTTCATCAAAGTAATCGTACGTACCTGAGTCAGTACCTGGTGAGTAATACACGATTTTTTCATCTGGCCAAGATGGGTCGATATCAGACCATTTTTTCTCTTTACCATCTTCAACCCAAATTTTCTTTAATTGTTCAACTGTTAAATCCTTCGCCCAATCGTTTTCAGGATTCACGACTACTGATAAACCGTCATATGCTACAGGAAGCTCTGTAAAAGCAATTCCTGCTTTGTCTAGTTTTGCTTTCTCTTCATCTTTTACTGGACGAGATGCATTAGAAAAGTCTGTCTCACCTGCGATGAATTTTTCAAAACCACCACCAGTACCAGAAACACCTACCGATACTTTGACATCTGGTTGAGTCCCTGCATACTCTTCAACAACTGCTTCAATAATTGGTGCTACTGTTGATGAACCATCTCCAGCTACAGACCCTTGCAGTTTTTCGTCAGCAGCATCTTTTCCTGAGCTCGCTGGTGCGCTTGTTTCTGCATTGTTACCCTTTTGCGCTGAGTCGCTACCACATGCACCAAGCATTAATGCTGAACCCATTACCGCAGTCATCGTTAAGTACTTCCACTTTTTCATCTCATTTGCCTCCGTCACTAACATTTTTATAGTTATTTGTCTTACATTCTTTACTATAATGACTTATTGTTGAAGTCGTATAAACGGTTCGTAAAAGAGATGTAAAGGAATGTAATGCTTTGTAAACGATTGTAAAGATGAATTTACAATTGCAATCAATTTAGCCTTGCGTAATTGTAGCTGTCGCTTCGCTTTCGCACAGAAAACATTTGTTGTTACTGTCGCTACAGATAAATTGCCACAGGACGTGGCGTTCTTAGATTAACGTAGTAGGTGTTTAGACAATAACTAAAAAGGGATCACATCCGCATTCAACTCTCCATCCTCAGAGGTGGGAATCTTATTCTAAATGAGAATAAATTTGCTTCCTATTGGAAAGATGCTATAATAAGCAATTGTGTCAGGAAATATTCTAAGAGGAGTTAGACTTTGTGATTAAGCATGCAAAAGTACAAAATGCCGATTACTTTAAAACGTATTTAACACTTGTTATGGATCATCGAGAATTTACGCTACAGGAAGCCATTGATTTTATGGTAGAGTCTTATTTCTGTAATAATATAGAGCTTTATGGAAAAAAACCGAAGCAACAATTTGAATTAGCTATTCAACAATTATCAGTATAATAAGTCTTCTATTTATATAGAAATAAGTAAAACACGGTATGAAATTGATTTTTCATACCGTGTTTTTTGTTTTGTGGGTATTCCAGAACTTTCCGTGAGTAATACTCTGAAACTGTAAAAAAACCGCTAGGCATTTGAATGCACTAGCGGTTTCTTTTATTTTTGCTCATCTTCACCAATTTTTTCTTTTGTGATTGCTGGTAAAATTGGTTGTTTTACATTACTCTCTGTCACTTTCTCAGCTTCATATTTTGCTTTTAACTCATAATATTTATCGACAGAACGTCTTGCAATATCGTTATTATTAGTTAAATGTTGATTTAAGTTTGTTGTTGCCCATGGAATCACTACTGCATAGGCAATTTCAGGATTTTCATATGGTGCAAAGCCGACATGGGTTAAGTTAATCGTATTTGTACCGTAATACTGTTTTAAAGGTCCATAATAAACTACCTCAGCTGTCCCTGTTTTACCTGCTGCAGTATATGGTGCATTGGCAAATTGATGTCTAGCTGTACCTTTGGCACCCGTATAGACACGACGTAGCCCTTGTTTCACATAGTTGATTTCTTCTGGTGTATTATCAATTTGATTTAAAATAGTTGGTCCTATTTCAGTTACTAATTGTCCTAACTGTTGCCCATCTTTTGATGGCTCACGTACCTCTTTCACAACATGTGGCTGAATACGATAGCCACCATTGGCGATTGTCGAGATATACTGTGCCAATTGTAATGGTGTATACGTATCATATTGTCCAATCGCTAAGTCGAGTGCTTTACCCCCATAGGTTGGACCAGAAGGACCTTGCACGCCGCTAAATTCATTTGGTAAATCAATCCCTGTATTTACACCTAATCCAAATTGGGCATAAGAATTACGCATTTTCGGGAATGTATCTTCATTTAAACGTAGAGGCATCCCATAGCTATATGGTGTTCCGTTAATAAGTAAAGCTGTTTTAAACATATAAACGTTAGAAGATTGTTCTAGCGCTCTTAAACCATCCATTGATATATAGCCTGACTGATTAAAAATTGATCTTTTAAAATCAGTACCCGCTAACTTGATTGGTTCATCTCCTAGTACAGTGCTTGTTTCAATGGCTCCTAATTTATATCCAGTTAGTAATGTTGCTGCTTTAACTGAAGAACCCGACTCATAAGCTGTTGTAAATGTACCATACGAATAATCAACGACTTCATTTTTCCCTGTTTCAGGATTTTTTTCAATCTTCTTACCAACATTTGCTAAAATATCACCTGTATTTGGGTTCATCATTACTAAAAAGGCACGATCTAATAAATGTGAGCCAGAACGTGCTTTTAATTTAAGCAATTCTTCCTCGACAATTTTTTCTGTTTCAGCCTGTAACTCACTATCTAGTGATAAGACTAAATCTTTACCAGGCTCACCTTCATATGTCGTAACGGTGTCAACTACTTGCCCTTTTTTATTCGTAATATTTTTTACAACTGCTTTTTGTCCTTGTAGTAATTCTTCATATTGCGCTTCAATATAACTTTCACCAACACGATCATTTCGTGAATAATCACGAGCTAAATAATAATTCAGGTTTTCTTTTGGAATACCTTTTGTTGGTACGGTTGTGCGTCCTAAAATACCAAGTGATGATAATTTCACACGCTTCCAGTCTGTCGTTGTGTTGACACCTGGTAATTCAGTTAAACGCTCAGAAACACGTGCAAATTCGTCGGCAGTAACATTTTCACTCTTAATAATTTGCGGTGATAAGTTATAGCCTGATACCATCTCTCGATAGATTGCTAATACTTCTAAATCAGCCTCTGTCAATTGCTTTATTTCTTCGTGTGTAATTCGTTCACGTACAAGCTTATCAATCTGTGCATTGGTTTGACTTGTCGTAATATTTTCTTGTGCTCCAATTTTCTTTTTCTCTGCCTCTGTTACCTTTTTATAGGCAGCGTCATGATTTTTTAAAATCCAAAAATCCTGTTTATCACGTAAAGTGACACGGTCTGTTGGCTGTTCAATCAATTGTGCCAGCTTTTCAGCTATTTTCAACATATCTTCCGTTGTTGTTGACTGCATTTTCGTATATGTAATCGCATTTTCTGGTTGGTTATCCACTAAAATACGTCCGTTACGATCATACATTCTTCCCCTTGGCACACTTGTATTGACAGGTACTTCTTCTGTACGCTCTAAAACACGTACATAATCTTCCCCTTTTACGATTTGCATATAGCCAAGCCTGAAAATTAACATCGAAAATAAGATAAATATTGCAAAGAAAAGGACATTCATACGAAATGTTAAATTAGAGTGATGTTTTGCTTTAACACTCGTCGCGCGATTTTTCCCAGGTACTTTGCGCATATGTATTCCCCTCCTCATCTAATTACATTTTAAATACACGATACTTAGTATACCATTCGAAGGTACGACAGGAAAGCATGCACTTGCGAATTCATGATTGAAAACACCATTTATTTGACGGCACTTCGCAGTAAAAAGTTTCTGCCCTTTAGCAAGAGCTTGAAAAAAGATGCTTCTCTGTCGTTTTTGGGATTCTATCCGTAGCTTTGACTTTTCTATCCATCGCTTTGGAGGCTTTCCGTCGATTCGGCATTTCTATCCGTCGCTTTGGCAGCTCTATCCGTCTCTTCAGCAATTCTATCCGTCGCTTTGGCAGCTCTATCCGTCACTTCAGCAATTCTATCCGTCGCTTTGGCAGCTTTATCCGTCGATTCAGAGGCTATCCGTCGCTTCGGCATTTCTATCCGTCGCTTCGGCGAGGCTATCCGTCGCTTGAGCAGCTCTATCCGTCGATTCAGCAATTCTATCCGTCGATTCGGAGTTTATCCGTCTCTTCGGCAGCTCTATCCGTCACTTCAGCGAGGCTATCCGTCGCTCTGGCAGCTCTATCTGTCGCTTTGACGATTCTATCCGTCACTTCGTTAGCTCCATCCGTCGCTTCAGCAGGGCTATCCGTCGCTCTGCTGAAGCGGGTATTCTCCTGCTTCGCACGGATATTCGCTCTGCTTCTGACGATTCTATCCATCGATTTTTCTACTACCCCTAAAAAAACCAATAAAAAAGGCTATGCCGGGGTGATTCATCACCTGACATAGCCTTCTATCTAAACAATAATTATTTTGCAGCTTGGAATTTAGCTTCCACTACATCCCAGTTTACTACGTTCCAGAATGCACCGATGTAATCTGGACGACGGTTTTGGTAGTTTAAGTAGTAAGCATGCTCCCAAACGTCTAAACCTAGGACTGGCGTTTTACCTTCCATAACTGGAGAGTCTTGGTTTGGAGTAGATGTAACAGCAACTGAGTCACCATCAACGATTAACCAAGCCCAACCTGAACCGAAGCGAGTTGTAGCAGCTTTTGCAAATTCTTCTTTGAAAGCATCGAAAGAACCGAATTTAGCATCGATTGCTTTTGCAACTTCGCCAACTGGAGTATTTGAACCGCCTGGAGCGATTAATTCCCAGAATAATGTATGGTTAGCATGTCCACCACCGTTGTTACGTACAGCAGTTTGTTTGTCAGCTGGAAGAGCATCAAGGTTTGCAATAAGATCGTTAATGTCTTTTTCAGCAAATTCAGTGCCTTCTACTGCTGCATTTAAGTTTGTTACATAAGTATTGTGGTGTTTTGAATGGTGAATTTCCATTGTTTTTGCATCGATATGTGGTTCTAATGCGTCGTAAGCGTAAGTTAATTGTGGTAATTCATAAGCCATTGTTAAGTTCCTCCCTAAAGTAAAGAAATAATTAGTACACTCTTAGATTATCAAAATTGGTCAAACCATTCAACGAAAAATACTTTTAAATGAAGATTTCAGCCTTTTGACCGAAAAACCAATACGATTACTATCCTACCCTCTTTTATCAATTATGCCTCGGCATAATTGCGTCCGGAAGCTTTAACTTCTTTCAGCATATGTTTGGACACCCGCTGAAAAGTGACTTAATACCGCATTCATCTTGTAGCTGACGCTTTTCTTTCGCTTCAGAAAATAATTGCTGAAAGAAGTTAAATCACTAAACTTGCATGGGAAGAAAATCATATCGCTATAAAGAACACAATAATCATGACGATTTGAATGACAGCCTTCGCTATTGTTGATGTTAAAAAGCCAACTAGAGAACCAACACCACTTTTCACAGCCTCTTTTAATGTACGGCGCTCTACGAGTAACTCTGCAATCACCGCTCCTAAAAATGGGCCAAATAAAATCCCTGCAACCGGAATGACAAATGGGCCAATCAATAAACCAATGGTACTGCCCCACATACCAGCATTCGAGCCACCGAATTTTTTAATACCAAAGGCATTTGCCACAGTATCAGCACCAAATAACAAAACAACAAATAAAATTTCAATCGCCCAGAACCACCAGCTTAACTCTGCAAATGAGAAAAATAACCCATATACTATAAAACCACCGAGTATAAATAACATACCTGGAATTATCGGGTACACTAATCCAACAAATGAAACGATAAAGCAGGCAATCACTAAAATCCAGCCAACAACTTCCATAAAAATTCTCTCCTTTTGTCGTGCATTGCCTTTAATACGAAATTACAAAATAAAAAGTTTCATTCGTTTAATGTCGAATTCCTAATATGGAGTCCGCTATATTCACTGCATGATCACCTATACGCTCTAAATTGCTAACGATATCCGTATAGACGATACCTGCCGCTCCATTACATTCATTTGTATTTAAGCGAGCAATATGCTTTTGTCTTAGTTTATCTTCCATGTCATCTATCAAGCTTTCGAGCTCAGTTACTTCCTGTGCCAAGCTTAGACTTGCCGTATCTAAAGCCTCTATACTCTTACGAACAGCTTCAATCGCTAAACTAAACATGCCTATTAAATCTTGTCGTGCTGACTTACTTAAACTTACCTCGTGATGATCTTTATACTGTAAAAGTTCTAAAATATTTTCAAAATGATCACCTATACGTTCAATATCTCGTACATTTGTTAAAAGTGTATGGTGTCTTACTGAGTCTGCACGAGAAAGTGGCTGCTTAGACACCATTACTAAATAATCCGTGATTTCCTCGTCCAAATGATTGAGCGCTACTTCTAACTGTAACACTGTTGGAATGTGTGCAGCTTCTCCTGTTTTCATATATAAAAATGTTTCTTCTAGACCACGGAGTGCATGCTCACCCATGCGTAACACTTCCTCCTTTGCTTGACCAAGTGCTATCGCTGGAGAGGAATCAATGAAGGATGGATCTAAATGCTTCGTTGTCACATCAATATTTCCATCATGTCCAGGAACTAGTTTCGTGACAAGTGCAGTCAATCCTCCAATAAAAGGTAGCTGAATCAGCATATTCATCACATTAAACGAGCCATGCGCTATCGCTATTTGCATTTTCGATTCTAAATGGAATAGCCCACTAATCCACTCAACATATTGCATAAATGGTGTAAAGAATATCATGAAAATAATAGTACCTATTACATTAAATAGTACATGTGCCATTGCTGCACGCTTAGCATATATAGACGCACCGAGCGAAGCTAACACTGCTGTAATGGTTGTGCCTATATTTTCGCCAAACAAAATAGGTAATGCACTATCTAAGCCAATTAATTGCTCAGCATATAGGCCCTGTAGCACACCGACAGTCGCTGTTGAGCTTTGAACAAGCAATGTAAATACTGTCCCTAGAAAAATCCCTACAATAGGCTGATTACTTAGATGAAGCGTTAATGATTCAAAGTCAGCTAATTGATGAAGCGACTGCATGCTTGCACTCATAAGCTCCAGCCCTAAAAATAATCCCCCAAAGCCAAATACTATTTGCCCGATATGTTGATATGTGGCTTTCTTAAAGAAAAATAACAACCCAGCACCAAGCGCTAGTAACGGATAAAAATAAATGCCGATATCAATACCAATTATAAATGCGGTTATTGTCGTACCAATATTAGCTCCCATAATGACACCGATTGCTTGACGCAGTGTTAAAAAGCCTGCGCTCACTAGCCCAACCGTAATCACTGTCGTTGCAGAGCTCGACTGTATACAAATCGTCACAATTATGCCTACTAATACGCCCATTAAAGGGTTTGTTGTAAAGCGATTTAACCATTCACGCAGTCGATCATCTGCCGACTTTTGGAGCCCATCCCCCATAAATTTAATAGAAAATAAAAAGACTCCTAAACCGCCTAAAAATTGAAACATTATGTTTTGCCAATCTATTGTCAATTGTATTCGCTCCAATTCTTACGTCTCTACTACTCTATTCCTAATCTTTAAATGATAGTGTACAAAAAGTAAAGAAAACCTTTAACTTTTTTACACAAAGTTAACATTTCATTATCGTATTCTCAGTTATTATTACTTATTTCATATCTTGTCAAAGTTGAACATGATAGAATAGCGATTGGAGGAGATATGTTATGAAACACTCACAATTATTTATCGATAGCCTAATTCATCCAAAAAAACTCGCTGCCTATCGATTATTACCTATCGGAAAAGTTATTCAATATACCTTTCTTCTAATTACTGTTGTTACAGTTTTCTCTTTTGGTCGCTTTACGGCTGGTTTGTCTATTGATACATTCGATATGAATAGTTTAGATGGTATAACTGAATACATAGAAGACATTAAATGGTTATTGTATCCAGCAACATTCATCATGCTTTTTGTTTTTACAACGATGCTTATTTTTGTACAAATTGCTCTCTATGCATTGGCAGGTCTATTTATTTTAAAAGTCATGAAGCGTCGTGGTGAATACCGTCATATTTGGCGTACTACAACATTTGCTATGACTTGGGCAGTCCTTTTAAGTATGTTATCAGATTATTTACCAATTAACAGTACAATAATCTCTGTTTTTTCTTTACTTTTAACGGTAACTCTATTAATTGTTGCCTTCATAAAATATCCAAAACAACCAATTGCAAAATAATGTGCATGAATCCCCTCTCTTCTAAATATAGTGTAGAAAAGGAGGGGATTTTTTGCGTGCATTAGTGTTTACAGCTCTCATCATTATTTTTGCTTTTGTCGTGAAAGTAGATTTAACAGAAGGGTCATTACATCTCACTGCGTTTTATCCGAAAGATACAGAAAATGCTCTTTGTGAAAAACAGCGAGAGCCAAATTATATCACTGTACAAACTATTCCTGGTGATACCATTCATAGCTTGTTTGCACTACATCCTGCAAAAGTACCTATGACCTTTCCCGAACGCTTACAATTATTTTATGAATTAAATCCACACTTACAATTACAGGAACTTGTCTCAGGTGAAAATATTAAGCTTCCTCTGTCATTTGAATTTGAAAACAAATGCGGAAAATGAAAAGTTAGCGTTTCTTCCTTGTCCTTATTTTCTTACACTGCTAAAATAAATGTCAGTGACGGTCGAAAGTATGGCCCGAAAAGGAGAGAAAGTTAATGAGTGAAATTTGTCACCGTACAAATACACGTCCTGTGCGTGTCGGTAACTTAACAATTGGTGGTAGTAATGAATTATTCATTCAAAGTATGTGTACAACAAAAACACATGATGTCGAAGCAACAGTAGCAGAAATTCTTCGTCTTGAGGAAGCGGGCTGTCAAATTGTTCGTGTCGCAGTACCAGATGAACGTGCAGCAGATGCGATTGCGGAAATTAAAAAACGTATCAATATTCCACTAGTAGCTGATATCCACTTTGACTATAAATTAGCATTAAAAGCAATTGAAAATGGTATCGATAAAGTTCGTATTAACCCTGGTAATATCGGGCGTAAGGAAAAAGTAGAAGCAGTAGTTAATGCTGCTAAGGCTAAAGGTATTCCAATCCGTATCGGGGTAAACGCTGGTTCATTAGAGCGTCATATTTTAGAAAAATATGGTTACCCTACTGCAGACGGTATGGTAGAATCTGCCCTTCACCATATTAAAATTTTAGAAGACTTGGACTTCCACGATATTATCGTATCCATGAAGGCATCAGACGTAAATCTAGCGATTGAAGCGTACGAGAAAGCGTCTAAAGCCTTTAATTACCCTCTACACTTAGGGATTACTGAATCAGGTACATTATTTGCTGGTACTGTAAAATCAGCAGCTGGCCTTGGTGCAATCCTTTCTAAAGGTATTGGTAATACGTTACGTATTTCTCTATCTGCTGACCCAGTAGAAGAAGTTAAAGTAGCACGTGAGCTATTAAAATCATTCGGTCTTGCTTCTAATATGGCAACACTTATTTCATGCCCAACATGTGGTCGTATCGAAATTGATTTAATTTCAATCGCCAATGAAGTAGAAGAATATATTTCTAAACTTAGTGTACCGTTAAAAGTAGCTGTTCTTGGTTGTGCGGTAAATGGCCCTGGTGAGGCACGTGAAGCAGATATTGGTATTGCTGGTGCACGTGGTGAAGGTTTACTATTTATGAAAGGCAAAACAGTTCGTAAAGTGCCTGAAGAAACAATGGTTGAAGAGCTGAAAAAAGAAATCGATAAATTAGCAGCTGAAATGGCAGAAAAACGCGCGGCTGAAGAAGCAGAAAAAGCGAACGCCTAAGGAGGTGCTAGCATGAAAAAGCCCCGTTTTGGGATTGATATTGATGGGACCGTGACATGTCCTAGTACACTCATTCCACATATCAATAAACAATACAATGTAAATATTACGCTTGACGATGTGTGCGAATATGATTTTTTATCAGCATTCCCCCACCCTGTTGATCGTATTGCATTTAATACATGGTTTAAAAAAAATGAGCCATATATGTACGAGGTATCTGAAGCGGCTAAAGATGCAAAAGATATTTTAAATGCATGGAAAGATAACTACGAGCTTTATTACATCTCTGCTCGTGGCGAGAATGTATCAGATGTAACGCTAAATTGGTTTAAAGCGCAGTCTATTCCTTACGATCATATCGAGCTCATCGGTAGTCACGATAAGGTTTCTGTAGCTAAAAAGCATGGTGTTGAGGCATTTTTTGAGGATAAGCATGATAATGCAGTCATACTTGCGGAGGAATTAAAAATACCTGTTGTATTATTTGACACTCCGTATAACCGTCTTGCTGTTCCTGATAATGTTGTACGAGTTTATAACTGGCAAGAGGCAAATCAATTTATCACAAACTATTTTAAGTAACTATAAAGAGTCGTGTTCATGCGCTGAACACGACTCTTTTTTTATCTCTTTATACTTCAAGTATCCCCCGCAACCAACGCTCAACAAAATTTTCAAAGGTAATGCCATAGTTTTCATAAACACTATGGTAAACAAAATAAGTCCCTAATCGCTCAAGTAATTCATCATTAATCTTCATCCAAACCGCTCCTTTTCCTTTATTAATTTGCTGAATTTTCAGATACTTAAAATTTCAATTTCTTGAACATTCAGTGGCGTGCGCATCGTTGCAAAACCGTCACAATCTGCCTCCTTCATGCCCTTTCTTCGTATTTTTCTTTTCGTTAATATAGTAGTAACAACTTGCAAAACTGGAGGGACTACATGTGAGATGGATGACAAAAGTAGCAAGTATAGCATGCCTCTGTGCGTTGCTAGCTGGCTGTGGAGATCGGCTATCTGAAATTAAAGATGCAGCATCAGGCATAACTTCAGCAGCAAACTCCGCGGCTAGTGCAGTTAGTCGCGATGTACATGCTGTACGAGCAATTGACATTAACTATAAAGATACAACTTTTACGGTTAATGACCTATTTAAAACTATTTTACGTGACATACGTTGGGATTATGACGCAGAAAAAAATGAGCTTCATGTGAGAGGTACATGGCAGGCACCACTATTTTCTGAACAAAAGTGGAATGATACAATGAAAAAACAACTCGCAGAAACAGGTGTAGTAAGGGTTACATTCACTTTAACAGACAATAAAATTGATAGTGCTTCTACAAATGTAACACTTGTTTTTAATGATGAAACAATTTTAGAAATGACTGGTGAAGATGCACTTTATCACCTATATGATACATATTTACAAAAATAAACTCCGTAGCTTTGAAACGAGGCTATTTTCCACAAATTAGGCTAATCACCATAACGTGTGGTTGATTTCCGTTCCGACTGGGCGCTTTGTTGCTGTCGCTTCGCTTTTGCGCAGAGCAGAGCTTCCTGGGGGCGTCCGATGAGCCGCTTCACTCGCGATGCTCGCTCCAGGGTCTCATCTGTGACGCTGATCCCCGAGGAGTCGCCCAGGCTCCACTCCAATCAACTAATATACAGCGCATATATTTTAAAAAATGTCATCCACAACTTTTGGTGATGAGCCGAAAAATTATTACTATTTAAAAAAAAGGAAGATTTAATCTACAAAACGTGTAGATTAAATCTGCCTTTTTTGATATTTCGCGAATCGAAAATAAAACTAATGTACCCCGTATATCAGTTAGAACAGTTCCCTAAGACGGTTAATGGAATATTTTCCGAATAGCAATAGTTCTCTCGGCTGGACCACCTGTTTTTGCATAGGAGTACTCACTTCAAGAGTAATCAAATGAATAAAGTCCTTTAGAAGATACGATTGAATGGTTTGTTTTTGTTTAATTGTTAGTGTCATTGTCTCGTTGCAGCTCCTTCTAGACTGTTATTCTGTGATGCTAGGTGAGGATATGTATTTTTTCTAAATAATACTTCACGATAGCTAAATATTCTCTGGTGTAGTACTTAATACGAAATTCAGATGGTGTTGCAGCTGGTAAGCCGGTAACATTAAGTCCTAAATCTTCAGCAATGGATTCGGCTCGATATAGATGGAATCGGTTTGTTACAACTACAACTGTGGAATCTTTGTCTATGTAATCCATTGAATACTGAAAGTTTTCAAGAGTGCGAGTAGAATTGGATTCGGTGATGATTCGTTGTTCATCAATACCTAATTGTATTAATGATTCTTTAATTACAGAAGCTTCAGACACAATTTCGTCCTGCCCCTGGCCACCTGAAGCGATTGCAATTGTATTTGGATTTTCTTTTAAGTAGGCAGCTGCGGTCTTGATGCGCTCGAACAGCAGACTAGACGGTTGATCCCCCGATAAACGAGTACCTAAAATAATGAGGTAATCTGCATTTTCTTTCGCAGTATCTTTGCCTTGAGACACGATAAGTAAGTGTAGGCAAAGAAAAAAAACAAGTACTGCCACGAGCAATATAGTGATAAGCTTGAATACCTTCTTCATAATAACCTCCTATTTACACTGTAACGATTGACATTATATAAATTATTGGTAGCAAATTTCAATATATGAGATTGCTTTTTTAAGCTATTTTCTAAAAGATCGTCGCTATAACGACTGCTAATAAGCTCAGAATAGAAAATTGTATGGTTGATGCCCAAAATATAAATATAACATCTTCACCTAAAATAATCTCGCTCGGTGGCAATTCTTTAGTAAATAAGTCCATCCCCCCGAAGAAATCTTACAATTTAGAAATATAGGGCTCTTCTATTTGAAACTGACCAAACCATCACGTTATAATCGAAGTATCACGTGATGGTTGGAGGTGTTTGTATTGGGACAGAGAAATTAAAAATTGGCGAGCTTGCAGAAAAAACGAGTATTACAAAAAGAACAATCGATTACTATACAAACATAGGTCTATTAGAAGCAGAACGTTCTGCATCAAATTATCGCTACTACTCCCCTGCAATGATTGAACGACTTCATTATATTGAGCAACGCAAACAGGAGGGTCTTTCACTCATAGACATACAACACGAACTTAACATCACTCCGTTCGAAGAAATCGATGTACAACTATTACGTATAAAAATGCAAGACCTAGAGCATGATGTAACTTTTTTACTTGAACAAATGAACAAACAAGACTATAAAGATATTGAAAAGATTAAAAAAAATGTTTCACCCGAAAGTATTGCACTTATGCAATCTTTACTTTTACTTATTCATAATTAGGAGGTGACGTTCTGTTCATACAGAACGACTATTTGGAGACCATACTTAACTTATCGATTTTCACTATTTTATTAGCTTTAACTGGCTTTTTCGTGGCAACAGAGTTTGCCATTGTAAAAGTGCGTTCCTCAAGGCTTGACCAATTGATTGCAGAGGGCAATAAAAGAGCTATTTCTGCTAAACATGTTGTCAACCATTTAGACGAGTACTTATCTGCCTGTCAGCTTGGTATAACTGTGACAGCACTTGGTATCGGGATGGTCGGCGAAAAAACATTTGAATTTATGCTACACCCTCTTTTCGACTTAATCGGCATTCCAGATAAATATATGATGATTTTTACAATTGGTGGCGCTTTTGCCATTGCAACATTTTTACACGTTGTAGTCGGTGAGTTAGCACCTAAGACTGCTGCCATTCAAAAGGCTGAAACGATTACACTCCGTTTTGCCAAACCTATTATGTTGTTCTATAAGGTAATGTATCCATTTATCTGGTTCTTGAACGGCTCAGCTCGCGTATTAGTTGGCATATTTGGTATGAAGCCTGCTTCTGAGCATGAGTTATCACATACAGAGGAAGAATTACGCTTACTGCTATCTGAAAGCTTTAAAAGTGGTGAAATCAATAAAACAGAGCTAAAGTTTGTCAATAATGTCTTCGAATTTGATGAACGTATTGCTCGTGAAATTATGGTCCCTCGAACAGAGATTGTTGGAATTGAAATAAATGAAACTTTTACAAATATCATTCATTTTATCGCGGATGAAAAATATACTCGTTATCCTGTTTATGATGGAGATCGTGATAATATTTTAGGTTTCATCAATGCCAAGGAATTGTTTACACACGGTTTGCTTGAGCAACTAACAGACGATTCATTAGTCCTTGAAGATTTCATTAATCCTGTGATTCGAGTAATTGAAACAATTCCAATTCAAGAATTACTTGTGCGTATGCAAAAAGAGCGAATTCATATGGCCATTTTAATGGATGAATACGGCGGGACATCAGGGCTTGTTACAGTCGAGGATATTTTAGAAGAAATTGTTGGTGAAATTCGCGATGAATTTGATGATGATGAAATTGCAGAAATTCGAAAAGTAAGCGACAATCACTATATTTTAAATGCAAAAATGCTCATTGAGGATGTCGAAAATCTATTAAACGTAACACTTGATGCAGAAGAAGTTGAAACATTAGGCGGTTGGTTTTTAACATTGAATAACGGCATTAAAGCAACTAGAAATATCGAGTTAGCACCATATATATTTAGCATCTTTGAGCAACATGGCCATCAGATTCATTACATCGAGGTTCGGCCTCTTCGCGAAATTATGCCCATTGTAACAGAAGCATAATACATCTGGTACGATTTTCACAATTTCGCCTTTACAACTATCATGCAAATAGAGCTGTTCTAACTGTTCCAGATACTTTCGTCTCATTCCATTATTAGGAATATACGTATATAATAAATGAATGAATATGATTCTATTTTCAGGGGGCATCACATATGAAATTGTTTAAGCTATATCATTCGGACGGTATTCACATCATTACTGACGTCAAAAAACACAAAACTAACATTGAATTAAAAACGATTACAGGCGAGGTATTATATATTATCGTTGTAACAGATGAAAACTATACAGTGTACGATGATCGCTTTGCTGGCGCTTCAAAGCAACTAAATTCTGTGGAGGCATTTGATATTGACGGAAGCTTCCGTAGCTTAGATTTTGATAATATGCGTTCACTATTCAAAGAAGCATTTACGATGTTATTACAAGAAATTGCAGGATGCGTTAATGATAATGACGAGCTCGTAGATATTGATACACTACGTCATAAAGTAAGTGCTCAAATTAAAGGTATCCATTTCCGCGTTATTTCTGACACAAAAAAGTACGAGATTTAAATATTTTACAGACTGTCCAATGAATAAATTGCTGGGCAGTCTGTTTTTTTACGTTGCAAAACGAATCAAAATACTCGCGATTCATCGAAAAAATCTCTGAATATCCGCGGTTTAACTACAATTACTAGTGAACAGAAAACACCTCTGCCCACTTTCATGTATAATGGTACTTAACTATCTGAAAGGGAGGGTGTTTGGATGAATCGTGAACAATTAATCACACTTATTTCAGAAAAACTGAAATTAATCCGTACCGAAAAAGATTTAACACAGGATCAGATGAGTGAGTTACTAGGACTTTCTAAAAAAACACTTGTTCAAATTGAAAAAGGTCGTACTCAGACAGGCTGGACTACAGCTGTCGCGGTTTGCGCATTATGCCGAGAAAGCTCAATTTTACAGCATGAGCTTGGTGGTGACCCACTTGAGGTTGTTGACTTAATCGCTAATAACGGGACATTACAACCTAAAGAAAAAACGATGGGTGGATACATATGGTGGAAAAACCTTAGCGAGTACAATGGTTATCGCCTACAACAAAACGCCATTAGTCAGCATTTTCGAATTTTAGATACCCACAACTATCGACTACTATCAACATTTGACGAGTCAATAGCGAAGCGAGAATGGGAAAATATTACAGGCTAAATCCATTATGCTCGGCATAATTACGTCCGGATTTGCTGAAAGAAGTTAAATTTTATACTCGCGCTTAAAAACGGAATGGCTCTACATTAAGCGCGAGTAGTACCACAATCCCGTACCTTCCGATGATGTAAATAAGTTAAGACCAAAATATGGACTATTCCACTACGAGAGGACACAGTGTGGTCTGAGCCTCATAGTCGCTCATTGCGCTTTCATACCAACCTTCCTTTTCATCAAGAACAGATTTTAATATGGTTCCCTAAAAAATTTGTTACAGCTTCTATTAGCATCACGCCAATTACTATAAATCTTCCCCTTCGCTATCCAACACTATAGACGAATGAATAAGGAAATGAAATCACCTCGTCATATGATAAAGTATTACTAGACACCAATGGTATGGAGCCATAACTTTACAGTCAATGTTTTGATGTAAAGTTAGATTAGTCGAATTTTGTAGAACTATTCTTTATATTTAATATTTAATAGAAACTGCACTAATACTGGAAAGGATGCGCTTTATGGATCGATTACTAGCAATTAGTGATATACATGGGGAATTAGAACTTTTTGAAGAATTATTATTAAAAGCTAATTACGATACTATGCAAGATCAGCTATTTTTACTTGGCGATTATATTGATCGTGGCCCTGCATCTTGTGGCGTTTTAAACTTAGTAGGAGAATTACAAGCAAAAGGTGCACGTGTGCTACTAGGAAATCACGAGGCTATCATGCTAAAAGCCTGTCGCTCTGGCCATCCTAAGCCATGGAATCATTGGGTAGGACTTTGCGGCGGTGATGCAACACTTGCAAGCTATGGCTATCAGTTAGACGATTTTAAGGATGCCATTGAAAACAATACATTACCTAACTTTATTCAGACCTTACCAAAGCTCGAAGAACATTTACAGCTTATCGAAACCTTCGATATTTACATCGAATTAGAGGATGTCATTTTTGTACATGGTGGAGTCGTACCTGGAGTAGCTATGGCAGAGACAGATCCTATGCAATTTTTATGGATTCGTGAAGAATTTCATGCAGGTTATCAAGGAGAGAAAACAGTAATTTTTGGTCATACCCCTACCTACAAACTTCACCAAAATCTAACAGATTACAGTGTCTATTTTGGTGAAAATAATATCATTGGTATTGATGGTGGGGCTGTCTTTGGGGGTCAGTTACACGCAATAGAATGGCCAAGTCGTCAAATAATCTCTGTGGAAAAGGAAAAGCCAACAAGTGTAGAATAACCTGTTGGCTTTTCGTGATAAATCAATTTCGCCTTAGCGTAATTGCGTCCGAATGAAGATGAAAGCTTTAATATAATTTAAAAAGAACACCTACTAAAGAGTAAATAATAACCGTTGAAAATAAAATTGTCATATGGATAAGCGAGAAAACAAACATTTTTGTTGCCCACTTTGTTTGATCTTTATTACTATGATAGCCGTAAATACTCATAACAAGCCATGCAATGCTTAACAATATTGCAACAAGCATAATGCCAACACTTAAAGTACCAAATAAGAAGCTTGATAATATTAATAAAATTAAATAAAAGTTCGTTTGATAATAAGTACGACGCATCCCTTTTACAACTGGTAGCATTGGTACTTTGGCCGCTTCATAGTCAGCATGCTTACGAATAGCAATGGCATAAAAGTGAGGCATCTGCCAAATGACCAAAACCAAAAATAGACCAAGTATCGCAGGATGTGTAATATCATTAGAAACAGCAGCCCAACCAATTAAAGCTGGCATCGCTCCACCGATACTCCCTATTTCCGTGTTATAAATTGTACGTCGTTTTGTCCACATTGTATAGGGTACTACATATAAAAACACCCCTAAAAGGCCAAATGCTGCAGCTAGTGGTGAAGCAAATCCTAGCAAAGTTACCCCGATAATAAGCATGGCAAAAGCTAAAATCAACGTGGATTTCGCTGACATTTCACCTGTTACAGTTGGTCGACTTTGCGTACGAGGCATAAGAGCGTCAATGTCTCGGTCATACACATTATTAAAAGCTCCAGCAGCTCCAATAACAAGTGCAGAACCAGTCGTAGCAAAAATAATTTCTGGTATATTCTCTACAAAAGTCATTTTATTTTTGTACATACCTAGCGTTAAACCAGCCCACATAGGAATTAAATTTGATTTAATGATTCCTGTTTTAACTGTCTGCGCTAAAATAGTAGAGCGTGAGGACTTCCCTGATGATGTCTCGGAAGATTGTGGTTTATGCTCCGTTTTTAGATTTTGTTCCATTCATCTTAATTCCTTTTCTCTCATAATTTCTACACGCTTTACTCGATAGAAAGCGACAAAATTTGCATTAAACATATCAAATTATAATTTTACCTCTTTTAGATAGATTCTGTCCCTATGTTCACATAAAGTACATGATTTTCTTTATCTCTTTATTTTCGGATAAATAAAATCAATTACGGTTTGTGGTATTTGCTGCTGTCACTTCACTTTCGTTTGGACATCCACTGAATCAATCGTATTCATCCCACCAATTGGTCTTCTAATGAATGAAAATAAAGATACACGTTCATTCACAACATCTTCTATAATACCACCGACTGATGTGAATTTGAACCTAATTAGCTTGATTCTTTGCATATTGCTATTCAAGTAAAACAATCTACTCTATACTAATGTGTATGTTTTAACAATATGAAGGAGTGTCTACCACGTGAAATACGGATTTATCGGCCTTGGGAATATGACTACAGCTATTATTAAAGGAATGTGCAAAAGCGGAGATTTTGATTCCACCTTTATTTACGGCTTCAATCGTACCAAAGTAAAAACAACAAAATTAGCAACCTCTTACGGTATTCAGGCCGCAAGCTCTATTGAAGATATTATGTCTAATTGTGACGTCATTATCCTTGGTGTCAAACCCCAAATGTTGCCTGACGTTTTACCAGAGGTGAAAAAGCATTTACAAGACAACCATGTCATCGTTTCCATTGCTGCAGGTAAAAATATTAACTACTTACAAGGTTATTTATCTGAAGTTACCCCAATTATTCGTGTAATGCCAAATATCAATGCGCTAATCGGTGCCTCCACAAGCTGCTATACAACAAGTGAGCAAGTATCAGATACACAGCTTCAGTTTGTCATTTCACTGTTTGAAACAGTTGGCACAATTATCGAGATACCCGAACACTTATTTTCTATATTTACAACGATTGGTGGTGCTTCACCAGCGTTTACCTATATGTATATTGACGCTTTAGCACGTGCAGCTGTACGTGAAGGGATGCCAAAAAACATGGCTCTTGATATTGCAGCAAATGCAGTACTCGGCAGCGCAAAAATGATTTTACAATCACAGGAACATCCATGGGCACTAGTAGATCAAGTATGTTCACCAGGCGGAACAACTATTCAAGGTGTATCCTCATTACAAAGCAATCATTTTGAAACAACCATTCACGATGCAGTAGCTGCTGTGACTGACAAAGATCGCAACTTATCGAAATAAATTTTGATTGATATACTATGTTTTCTGCAGCGAAAGTGAAGCGGAGCGCAACGTCAGCGACAAAGCGCGGATGAGAGATTTATCGGAATAAATTTGTGTTTTATCGGAACAATTTCGCGATTTATAGGAACAATTTCAAATTTTATCGGAATGTTTCATCATGCAACACTATCTGACCGCACTGAGGCAAAATTTAACATCAAAAAAGCGCGAGAAATCAATTTTAGAAACGTTGATTTCTCGCGCTTTTTAAAGCTTTGACCAGTTTTGTCCCAGCCACTTTATTTTTATTGAATAGTATCTTGTAATTCCTGTGCTAAAAATGCAGTTAGATCACGCAAATTTTCTGGTGTAACACCGTGACCATCTGGATACTGTTTAAATGTCACAGTAGCTCCAAATTGTTCAAAGATTTCTTTACTTTCAATGCCCCATTGCGACGGTATGACATAATCATAATCACCATGAGAAATAAATGCATGTAAATGATTAACTGGGCGAACTGCATATTCCTCTGTCACGAATTTTGGCATGTAGCCACTTAACGCCACTATTCCCGTAATTAAATTCCCCATTACAAAAGCAAGTGATTGTGCCAAAACAGCCCCTTGACTGAATCCAAGCACGTACACCTTATGTGGATCAATTTGATATTCGTCAATTGCCTCTAGCACAAAGCGTTGTAATGCAATTAAAACTTTCTCAAAAATTTCACGGTCTGGTTTTCCGACCTCCTGGATCGTGAAAAAAGCATAGCCAGGCTTTTGAGTAATAGGTCCACGTAAGCTAAAAACATGGCATTGTTCTTTAAAATCCTGTACTAATTGCGGTAAATCATCTTCATTGCTACCCATTCCATGCAATAAAAAAATCGCTGGATATTTTTTATTTGGGTCCATATTCGTTGGTTGTGTATGTTTAAATGTAAATGGTGTATTCATTGATTAAATTCCTTTCAGGTGACCTTAGTATCACCTCATTATACTGCATAAGGTATCTAGACAAAAACAGGATTGCCTCATTGTCATTTTTAGCTATTATTATTATGCTTATCATTATAACGTGGAGTTGATTTCCGTTCCGGCTGGGCGTCCAAGTATCCAACCTCAAAATCCAGCAAAAGCAAGGAAGTTAGTCGGGAGATTAACTACCCATAAAAGCTCGATTGGTGAAGACTAATAATCAGTGGGATATCCAATTGATTACAGTTTCACTTTATTAATAATCCCATCAGTGTGATAGGCAATATAGCCGTTAATAATACGAATAGTTTCTTGTGGATCTGCATCAAATAGCACTTTTGATTGTTCTGGTGTTGAGACAAGTACCGTTAATAAATCTATGCGCATTGAGTGTCCAGCAGAGCTATATGCATAATCGTAGACAATAGCTTCCTCTGTCATACCTTCTGTTTCATACTGCTTATGGAACAACTCTTTAGCGGCATCCATTTGTTCAGCGACCTGCTGACGAATACGCATTTGATGCATCAATAGCTCTTCCTCAAATACAGTAGCCTTTAACCACTCTTTCTTTTCGAGCATTTTCAAAAATACGTTTTCCCAAACTTGCTCATTTTCAGTAAAATACAGCATATTCATCATTAACATATCAAAAAAATCAATTTGAGATTGTGCCGATTTACGCTGTATCGCGATTGTCTCTTTAAAGTGCTCCTCAATCTTTGTAATATTTAAATTGCGCACTAAATGATTACATACATTTTCAATAAATTTATTTGCCACTTCTTGTGCCATCAAAAAAACCCGTCCTTTATATTACAAATCATTTCCCCACTATCATACCATGATTGTAGAATATAAAGAAACGGGCAACGTTTAGGCTTTCAATGTAGGCTGTTGAAATATTTTTCATCGTTTGCATAGCTTCAGAAACAAAAAGGAACATCTTCGTCATATACTGAAACGAAGATGTTTTCAATTGTCATATTATCCTTCAATTGTAGTAATTGAATCTAAAATACACTTTGCATTCTCGTGTAGCGTTTGATAGTTTTCCTGTAAAATATTTGGAGGTATCGGTTTACTAAATAAAAAACCTTGTACAGTATCACATTCTCCTGCTACTAGATATGATAGCTGTTCTAACTCTTCTATTCCTTCTGCAACTACCTTTAACTGTAAATGCTTTGCCATAGAAAGAATCGTGTCTACTAAAGCCTTATCTGTAAAGTTTGATTGTATTTTTTGAACGAAAGACCGATCAATTTTTAAGCAATCAATAGGAAAATCCTTTAAATACGACAATGATGAATAGCCCGTCCCAAAATCATCTACCGCGATTGTAACCCCAAGTGCCTTCAATTGATGCAAAATCGCCGTCATATGATCGATATTAATCGTCATACTTTCTGTTATCTCTAACTGTAAATATTGTGGCTCTAATTGTGTTTTTTCAAGAACATCCTGAATCATTTCAACTAAATTTTGCTGAAAAAGTTGACCTAATGACAAATTGACTGCCACTTTAATAGGTGGCAATCCAGCTCCCTCCCACCGCTTCACTTGTTTACAAGCTGTTTCTAGTACCCATTGTCCAATAGGGATAATTAAA
This sequence comes from Lysinibacillus sp. G4S2, assembly GCF_030348505.1. NCBI lineage: Bacteria > Bacillati > Bacillota > Bacilli > Caryophanales > Bacillaceae > Lysinibacillus > Lysinibacillus sp. G4S2. Next base: position 3,574,856 of record NZ_JAUCFJ010000002.1, read on the forward strand.
CCCGATTCCTCAGCAATTGGAATAAAGACCCCTGGCGAAATCCAACCTTTTTTAGGATGCCGCCATCTGATTAAAGCTTCTACTGATTTAATTTGGCCCGTCTGTAAATCTAGTTGTGGTTGATATTCTAAAAAAAGCTCTTGATTAGCTAATGCATTGTGTAAATCATTTTCTAATAAAAGTCGTTCAGTCATTCCGCTAGACATTGAGGACTCATAAAACCGTATACGTGTTGGCATTTTATGTGCTTCATGCATAGCATAAAGTGCAAATCTAACAAGTTCCTCTTCCCTATAAGAATCTGTTGGAAATAACGCAATGCCAATATTTAATTGACTATTTAGAGAAAAATGTTGTATTTGAAATGATTCTTCCATAACCAATTGAAGCTGTTGACTTAGCTGAGTTAGTTGATGGGTATTATTCACCTCATCAATAAAAACAACAAAATAATCTTCTCTCAGTATGCATAGAGGATACTTCTCTGGTAAAACATTTTTCAGCCTTTGCGCTATTAGACTGATCATTTGGTCCGCATATGTACTGCCTAAAGATGCTTTAATAGCAGGAATTCTTTCTATCCCGATAGCAATAATTGCCTTTTGAGATTTAGATATGTATAAATTTCTATTTAATAATTCCATCAAAAAACGTTCATTTGGTAAATTCGTAACTTCATTATGATAAGCCATATAACGCATCTTTTCGCGAGACTTTTCCAAATGCCCTTGTGTATCAATTAATTGTTGAAAAGGTTTTTCAATAGATGAAAAATAAATAGCTCTAAATAAAAGATAAAATGCACTTAACTCAAAAATATGTCCAATGAAATTTTTAATATCATAAACATCTTGATAAATTGTAAATAGATAATCGCTCATTATTAAATAAATTGAACTACCTAATAATAAAAATACAATTTTTGGTACTTTCTTAAAGTTTTTCAGCAATAGAACCACAATCACCAAATTTAACGCAACAGCTGTATATTGCAAAGTATTTTTTAAAACAGTAGGACCTTCACCTTCTATCACAAGAGGTGGCAATATTGGCGTTGGTGCATAGATGATAACAACAAAACAAGTGATTATTACAAACGGTAAACTATAAATAAACCAACGATAAGTTGATTTGATTTTCTTCTCCTTAACAAAATAAATAGTTAGAAATCCAATCGATAATAGTAATCGCCCGAGCATATAAAACCATGTTGCAGCATATGGTGTACTTTCAGTAATGAAAAAAGGCATTCCTTTATAGGAGAGCGCATGCGCAATTTCTATTAAGCTAAATGTTAAAAACAATGCCCCAGCATAAAGAACTCTATTCGATAAAATATATGGTGAAATTAACCACGTCTGAATCGAAATAGCCATCGTCACCACAATGATGAGAATTTCCATCATTAAATGAATCGTGACATAATTATTCTCACCAAATATTCCATAAAATTTATCTCCACCTAGTCCAATGACGATTAAGAAAATCATTGATAGTAGGATGAATTGAATGCCCTGCCTCACAAATGAAAAGTCCTCATTAAATTTCCACATCTAACACCCTCCTTTGATTTCAAAATATTTCTTTCTATTCACTATTTCACAAAGGACTTTTGGTATAATTATACTATAAGATTACCATGAAAAATCGACTTTTCAATCAAAACTATAACAGAATAAAATAGTAATAAATTATTATAAAATAATATTTACACCATACGTAGGGTCGATTTTCGTTCCGGTTGGGGGCTTTCCTGAGGGCGTCGGGGCGACGGATGTTTTCTGTGCGAAAGCGGCAGCGACAGGTGTTTTCTGTGCGAAAGCGTAGTGCTAACGTAGCAGCAGTGATAGGACGTTGGTCACGAAGGTGTTATCACAGGACGTGATGCCTTTAGCCTTCGTTCCCCTACCCGCTTCGCTTACGCTCCAGAGTCTCATCTGTGACGTGCTATCTCCAAGGAGTCGCCCAGCCGGAACGAAGATCAACTTCAATACTTAGTAATAACAAATACCATCCCCTACTTTTGCTGATGAGCCATATATACGCCAAGACAATTTTAATTTAACATGTTATTCAAAAACTCTAACAAGCCAGATTTCACCGCAAAAAAAAGACGCCCCAACTTGAGACATCTTTTTAATGTTATGAAAATACATAGCTATCCATATTATCTATTGTATTTTGAATAGCATCCTTTAACGATCGTTGATGCTCGCCACAAACAGTCAGCGCCTCCTCTAATGCAATCGCTGCATTGGCCATAAACGGTGCCATCTGTAAATCCTTCGCTAATTGAATAAGAACAAGTGCTTTATTCCATTTCCAACGCGCATTTTTTGGATCTAAATTAATAGCTTGTTCTAAATAACCAAGGGCATCGAATGGCATCCAACCGAAACGATGCATTGTTTGTCCTGTAATCCCCCAATATAAAGCTTTATTAGGGTTTTCTTGTACGGCTTGTCTAAAACAATGGACGCTCTCATTGTAGTGATGTGCAAATAAAAACAGTTCTCCCTGTGTAAAAAATGATTGTGCCTTTTCATTTGGAGTACCTGTTTTTGCTACATCCTCTAGCTCTTTAATACGCATAGAAAACTGTGCTTCATCTTTTATTGCACGAATTTTGACGACGGCATCTGATTCAGGATAACTTTCATCTGTTCGTTCTATATGCTGAGTTTCTACAAACAACGTAGGCTTTGGATAGCTAGTAAAATCATACTCTTCCAATAATTTAATATATTTATCAGCTAACGCTTTCTCGTTTTCCTCTGTAACTTGCTTAGCTACCTCATAACATTTCATTAGCTCACCATTATAAAAATAATCATCCATTGTCATGCAATATTCCCCCAATATACAACTCTTCAGTATATTTAGTATACACAAAAAAAGACTGCTCAAAAATAACTTTTGATACAGTCGCTGCTTTTCTTATTTTTTTAATACTTCTTTATTTAAAAATGCACGTAAATCTTCTTCTGGTAATGCACCTACAAAACGAGTAACCTCTTTACCATCTTCAAAATGAATGAATGTTGGTGTCGCTTCAAAATGGTATTTATCAAATAAATCCCCGTATTCATAAGTATTTAACTGGGCAATTTCAATGCCTAGCTCCTTAGCAATCGGCATTAATACTGGTGTGAAGACTTGACAGTGTCCACATACTGGGCTGAAGAAATAAGCATTTACATCTTCACCAGCTTTTATTTTTTTGTCAAGCTCGTCAGGTAGCATAATGTTTTGGTAATTTTTATCATCCAATTGATCTATTGTTTCTTGTTTTAGTACTTTGTCGCCATAAGGATTTTTTGCACTTGTTACCTTATTATTGTTCGATACATTTGTTAGCACAATAATTGCTATAAATAACACAACAATAACTGAGCCAATAATTAGTAGTTTTTTCACTAGATTGTGTTCCTCCTTTTTCACACTAAAAAATCCTAATTTTAGTGTATTCGCGATTGATTATAAAGTTTTTTTAAACCCTAGTAAACTAATTCGTCTTTGAAAAATAAGTTTTTCTACAATTCAAACATAATTTCGCCCAATTTTGGGAACATACATATATAATGCTCAAAACGAATGTGGGGTCGTTAATATGAAACACACTATCCAACATGTTTTTCAAATTTATAAAGGTGATATCCATAATATCTTAACAAACTGGGTAGTGGCTGTCATTATTGGTGGACTAATCTTTTTACCTTCTCTTTATGCGTGGCTCAATATTTATGCCTCTATGGATCCCTATGCCCACACAGCTAATATGAAAATTGCTGTTGTCAATGAAGACACCGGAACGAGTGTTAGAGGAGAGGATATACATGTCGGTAACGAGGTAATAGATAATTTAAGTACAAATAAAAACTTTTCTTGGGAATTTACATCTCGTGAAAAAGCCATTGATGATTTAAAAAACGGTGATTATTTTGCGGTTATTGTCATCCCTAGTGATTTTTCTCAAAAATTAACCTCTATACTGTCAAATCAGCCTATTAAAGCGCATATCGATTATTATGTAAATGAAAAAATAAATCCAATCTCACCCAAAATTACAATTAAAGGTGCTAGTGGCCTAACTCAACAAGTATCTAGTGAATTTATCTCAACTGTCAATGGAACACTTTTCTCTATTTTTAATACGATCGGTGTTGAGATGGAACGGGAAATTCCAGACTTTAGAAAGTTTGAAAATTATATTTTTACAATAGAACAACATCTTCCCGGTATTGAAACATTTTTAGCACAAACCTCTAAAGGCGGGAAGGAAGCGGAGACATTACTGAACCATACGATGACCCAAGTTCCTGAGGCTGAAAAATTAACAAATGATGGTCTAACAACTATCGATCAAGGCTTAAAATTGATTAATGAAGCTGACACACTGTTCACCCAGCTATCCCCTATCATTAAAAAGGATTTAGGAGCTGTTCAAAATATTGCTCAACGATTTACAGAGCTAATAGGGAAGCTACAAAATACTAATGTGGATTCAGCTACTATTGCACAAATAAAGGATACGATTAAAAACCAGTTGGATACATCTCGTGAAAAAGTAAATTCTAGTATCCAAACACTTGAAGCACTCCAAAAATTAACACAAGCTGATGCTTCGTCTCGTAAACAGCTTGATAACAATGTGCAAAACATCCTGACGGCGCTACAGCAAAGCAATTCTGAAGATGTAAAGACTTTACTAACTAATAATAAAATTATTGAACAACTTGAAGCTATACGTGGAAATTTACAGGCAAATCCTAGTATAACCGATTATTCTTTAAGCTCTCTAACAGCATTAAATCAGCTAAATACATTACTAACTGACGTCTCAACTAAAGTACAGCAGTTAAATAATATTGATGTCGAAACGATAAAAAAAGATCTGGCTGATGTTCAAAGTGTTGCGCAAAATGTTTCTAACAATCTGCAGCAATTCCTTACTCATTATAACGATAACCTAGAGCCACAAATTCACACAACCTTGGCTTCTGCGAAAAATACATTAACAAATGCATCATCTATGTTAACGAATGTAAAAAGTCTTCTACCTCAAGCAACAGATCGTTTAACAAATGCTAAAAATATGTTAGTAACAGCTAATAAGACAATTGGTACAGTACAATCGAATTTCCCTGCTTTAAGTACAAAAATTAAGGCTCTTGCAGATAAGCTGCGAACATTAGAAAGTGAAGCTGATATTTCTGAAATCGTTCAATTATTGAAAAATGACGTCAATGCTGAGCGGGATTTCTTTGAGGAGCCTATTAAACTTAAGGAACATAGGATGTTTCCGATTGCTAATTACGGAACAGCTATGACACCATTTTATACTGTGCTTTCCGTCTGGGTCGGTTGTTTATTATTAATTTCACTTTTATCTGTAAATATTCACGATAATAATCAATACAGTATTCGTGAAATATACTTTGGACGTTTATTAACATTTGCAACTTTTTCATTTATCCAAACGCTCATTATTACAATAGGAGATATAGTTCTTTTAGATGGATCCATTAGTGCTCCTTATTTCTTTATACCATTTGGGCTATTTATTAGCTTAGTGTTTGTTACGGTTGTCTATACGCTAGTTTCTGTATTCGGAAATGTTGGGAAAGCGTTAGCCATTGTCATGCTAGTATTGCAAATTGCAGGTTCTGGTGGCACATATCCTGTAGAACTATTACCAAAGTTCTTCCAAATAATAAATCCATTTTTACCTTTTACTTATGCAATCGAAATGATGCGTGAGGCTGTTGGTGGTATTATTTGGTCTAAAGTATGGATGGATCTTGCCTTTTTATCTTGCTTCTGGCTCATTTTTATTCTGTTTGGTTTCTTCTTGAAAAAATTACTGAGTGAAAAAATGGAACTTTTAATGAACAAAACACGTGGATTAGATATTTTTCATTGATTTCTACCTGCGCTTCTTGTAAATGTTTAAGCGAACGATGGTATAATGGCTGTATTGTAAACATGTAGGAGGCGCTCTTATTGAAAAAACTTTTATCTATTTTTGTTTTATCGTTATTAGTGTTAAGTGCTTGTGGTGAAGATAAAAAGGTTGTTGAAAAAAATCAAAATGAAACGCCAATAGAAGCTTCACACGAAGAACATGCACATGCTTCTGGAGATATTCAAGAGGAAACTGCATCTGCTAATGTGCTACCATCCTTTTTAGATAATCAAACTGAAAACATTCGCTTAGTGTATCAAATTGCTGGACAATCTACCGAAATTCTAGAATGGATGCCATGCTATTGTGGATGTGGAGAATCAGTTGGACATAAAAGCAATCTAAACTGCTTTATTCAGGAAAAGCGTAAGGATGGAACAATTGTCTGGGATGATCACGGTACTCGTTGTAACGTTTGCCTAGAAATCGCTGTACAGTCTGCAAAAATGCATAAAGATGGCATGAGTCTCAAAGAAATTCGTCAAAAAATTGATGACACATATAAAGAAGGCTACGCAAAACCAACTCCGACAGACATGCCTGCTTAAGAACAAATAGTTAAAGAGCTACATCCTCGGGGATGTAGCTCTTTAGTCTAGAAGAAAACTATGCTTTTGGTTAACCACAATATAGTTTCTTTTATCAATAAAGAGGCGGGGACAAAACCTCATTTTTCTGCAGCGAAAGTGGGGCGGAGCGCAACGACAGCGACAAAAATCATTAATGAGCTGCAGTTTTGAGATTTGTCGAGAACTTTTGATTGTTTATCGACCAACTTTATCGATTTATCAACCAACTTTTGAAAAATATCGACATCTACCTTCATGCAACACTCTCTGACCGCACTGATAAATTGCATCGCTATGACATAAGCATATTTTTTTACGCAAAATTGATTTATCGCGCTTTTTAAGGTTTTGACCAGTTTTGCCCCATCCATTTTTTGTTATTTAACAAGCTGTAGCACTGTTTTAAAATGTGGATGATCTGCACGTTGTAGTAGCTCATATAAAATCATTTCTGTGCTTGTTGGTAAAATTCCAAGTGCCTTCATCTTCTCTAGCCCTATCTCCTTATTGGCCTTTGTACGAGAGGACACAGCATCTACAACAACTTCGACCTCAAGCCCTTGCTCTTTTAAATGTCGCGCTGTTTGGTAGACACAAATATGCGCTTCGATACCTGTCACGATAAATTGAGTACGACCACTCGCCTTCAATGCAGCAACAAATTCTTGCTCCTGGCAAGCACTAAATGCCATTTTTGCAATCGCTTGCCCTTGAAGATGCTGAGCAATATTTAACGGAGTCCCACCTAAACGACTAGGATTTTGTTCAAGCCATAAAATGGGTACTTCCAATACCTTCATAGCTTGTACCAGCTTTGCCACATTTTCAACCACTGCTTCACTTTCATCAACAATTGTCGCTAACTTGCCCTGCACATCGACGACAACTAAACACGCTTCCTCTATTGTAAACATTCAAAACACCCCTTATTTCATTTTCACAGTTCATTATACCGAAAGTTGCTTGGTTTATGGGGAAAGATCAATTATGCTCGGCATAATTGCGTCCGAATCGGCTTTATGCTTAGACCTGCATGATGCAGGACAGTTAGCCGTTATCGCATGGATGTGATGATTTTGGGCTAACATCCTTTTATTAACGCCTTTCCGATTCCGTTACATCCGCTAGAGGCTTTAACTTCTTTCAGCGGATGTTTGGACACCCGCTGAAAAGGGACTTAAAACCGCATTTGCTGAAAGAAGTTAAAAAAATTCCGTCCATCAAATAGTAACGGTAAATACAATCAATATTACATCTTAGCCTCCATCAAACCAGTGGATATACCGATAATATGGACAACATAAGAATATCTAAACAACTGATATTTTAAAACCTTTATTTTTCTTTTCGTTTTGAAACATTTAATTTAAATTTCTTATGAACAAAAAATAGAACTAAATAATTTAAAAGAATATTTATTGCTAGTATTCCAATATTGAAATTGGTTTGAGTAAAATTTTTTGAAGTAAATAGCGAGAAGAAATTATTTATATCATTTTTACCGTAAAAAGTAACCCATTGAAAAGGCGCTCCAAAAGTTGTAGATTTATTCGAAATAAAAATAGTTGAAAGTAATGCTATAAATATACTAATCCAAATTATTTTTTTGTTATCTTGCATCATTTTCCCCTCCAAATTTTATTTGTAATAAAACAACAACACCTCTAAAATTTCAGATAATTATATATCTTTAAATACTGAGCAATGTTAATATCAATATCACGACGAAAAAATTCCATTGCTACAACGATTGCAGCCGACGCCATTCCACACAAACAAACACGAACATTTTATATTTCCGCTGATTAACTAATATGTAAATTACGAAATATAAGCTCATATATACCTATCTATATTTCCATTCGTTCGTATTTAAACCTAAAAAGCATTTTGGATTTATCTCAATTGTGTACATTTTGTTGCTTACCTGTCATTATTCTGCTCGAATAGTGAGAATTTTATTTTTTCTCTTGAAATTTGAGTTATAATCCAGTAAAGTGCTTTTATCCCGCTTTAACGGTCTATTTTGATAGTCTATGAAACTGACCATATAAGCCCGATAGGTTCAACAACCAATTAATAGGGAATAATAACTTCCTATGATTGAGATTTCACCTTATTAAACATAACAAGGAGTGTATCGCTTTGACACAACGTGCATACAATTTTAACGCAGGCCCATCTGCACTACCAGTAGAAGTATTAGAAAAAGCCCAACAACAATTAGTAAACTTCCGTGAATCAGGTATGTCAATTATGGAAATGAGCCATCGCAGTGCCATTTTCGATGAAGTACATAATGAAGCAATTGCTTTATTGAAAAAGCTTTATGCTATCCCAGAAAACTATGAAGTCCTTTTCCTACAAGGTGGAGCTAGTCTTCAATTTACTATGATCCCAATGAACTTCCTACAGGCCGATCAAAAGGCAAGCTACGTATTATCAGGCTCTTGGTCTGAAAAAGCATTCAAAGAGGCAAAATTTTTTGGTACGCCTGTTGAAGCTGCTAGCACAAAGGAAAATCAATACCGCAATATCCCAGCTTTAGCTGACATTCAATTTAATGAAGATGATGCCTATGTGCATATCACTTCGAACAATACAATTTATGGTACACAATGGAAAGAATTCCCTGAAACAGGTAATGTATCGTTAGTTGCAGATATGTCTAGTGATATTCTTTCTAAGCCAGTTGATGTAAGTAAATTCGGTCTAATTTATGCAGGGGCTCAAAAAAACCTTGGTCCATCTGGTGTAACAGTAGTCATTATTCGCAAAGATTTGCTAGAAAAAGCGAATAAAAATATTCCAACAATGCTAAAATACACAACACATGCTGACAGTAACTCTTTATACAATACACCACCAACTTTTGGTATCTATATGCTAGGTGAAGTATTGAAATGGGTAGAGTCTAAAGGCGGCGTTGCTGAAATTGCGAAGCATAATGAATTAAAGGCAAAAGTAATTTATGATGCCATTGACAATAGCAATGGATTCTATAAAGGTCATGCAACACCTGAAAGCCGTTCTTTAATGAACATCACTTTCCGTGTTGCTGACGAAGAGCTTGAAAAACAATTCCTTGCTGAAGCAAAAGCAGCAGGATTTGTTGGACTAAATGGACACCGTTCTGTAGGTGGCTGTCGTGCCTCTACTTATAATGCTGTACCATTAGAGGCTTGTGAAGCATTACGTGACTTTATGGTAGCTTTCCAACAAAAACATCAATAATAAAAAAAGACGAATGAATACTTTAACGTAATCATTCGTCTTTTTTTATCTTTACTACTAGCAATACATCGAGAAGACACTTGAATATGGCTCATCCTCAAAAGTTGTGGATGCCATTGTTAAAACATATGCGCCCGTGTATTAGTTGATCTTCGTTCCGGCTTGGCGACTCCTTGGAAATTAGCGTCACAGATGAGGCCTTGGAGCGAGCAACGCGAGTGAAGCGGCTCATCTGACACCCCGAGAAGCTTTGCTCTGTGCGAAAGCGAAGCGACAGCAACAACTAAGTGCCCAATCACCCCCCTCTTTTTTTGCCGAAGAGCCAAAAAAAGAGTTGTCTCAGCGCAAGAGAAAACTCTTTTTTTAATATTGAAAAATAAAGTGATCAAGGTAATCTTTGTGAATGTTTTAGTGTCGAGCTCCAAAATAGAATCGCTAAAGCTCCTTTCGTTCGTTTTATAGGAATACTTTGAAGATTTATCGAAACAAAATCGCTCTTTATCGAAACTATTTGAGCTTTTATCGAAACAAAATCTCATTTTATCGAAACTATTTGGGCTTTTATCGAAAAACGAGCTCTTTCTATCAAAGAAATCAACCACACGTTTTGCTGAAGAGCCAAAAGAAGACAAACCCCTGTGATACAAACCAAATTATGGCTCATCACCATAAGTTGTGGATGACATTTTTAAAAATATATGCACTGTATATTGGTTGATTGGAGTGGAGACTGGGCGACTCCTAGGGGATTAGCGTCACAGATGAGACCCTGGAGCGAGCATCGCGAGTGAAGCGGCTCATCGGACGCCCCCTGGAAAGCGCCCAGTCGGAACGGAAATCAACCACACGTTTTAGTGAAGAGCCCAAATTATACAAAAACAGCAAAATCCCTCTATCAATATTTAAGAAAAAATAACTTTTTAAATTACCTATCGGACATTTACCAATCTCTTTTTCTTGATAAATAATAGATTACAGTGTAAGGTGCAAACTTTACACTAATAGCCACGGGGCGGTCTTAGTAATGGAAGATAATCGATTCGCAACACATATGAACTGGGATTACAGCAAGTGTCATAAAAAATGTTGTCATGAAATGGAAAAATACTCTAGTAGATTCAGCCATAACTGTAAAGATTGTATTTGCCATCAATTAAGAAAATTAGAAGTCCCAACTAGACTAGACATCTTTTTATCTGGATGTAGTAGTTTCCTTGGTGTGACATTCATTGCCTTCGACCCACAAAATTGTTGTGCAACTTTCCTAGAAACAACTTCAATAATTCTAACAATTGATTGCAATAAGATTGATGCTATTCGCAGAATTGCTTAGAAACTATTAAAGGGTTAGTTCCAAGTGAAACATCACTTGGAGCTAACCCTTTTTTTAGTATTGTCATTTTAGATTTACAGTAGTAAAAAACTCAAGCTTTAAAAGGCTTCATGTTTACATTCTGGACATTTACCATAAATCTCAAATTTATGATTTTCAATTTCATAGTCTGGTAGTTTTTCTCCGAGCATTTCCATAGGACAAAGATTTAGCTCCTTGACATTGCCACAATCCATACAAATAAAATGATGGTGATGATGTTCAGACTCGCAATGCATACGGAAATTTCGCTCCCCAGATAACTCCGTTTCATCCAGTATTCCAAGCTTCACAAACGTTGCTAGGTTGCGATAAATTGTATCAAAACTCATACCAGGAAAATCTTTTTTTAAAACATCCAATAAGTCACGAGCCGTTAGATATTTATCTGTTGCTGCAAACATATCTAAAATTAACTCCCGCTTATCTGTTTTTTTATAGCCGTTCTTTTTTAAAATTTCCCACGCTTTCGAAACATTCACTAAGCAACCTCCTCTTGTTTTGCAGTTATTTTAAATACTACTTTCTTCCCTAGAATAACTAGCAACAAAATGAAGATGGAAGTGACGACAATTGTACCACCAGGCGCTAAATCCAGATAAAAAGCACTGACAAGACCTATTAACACAGCTGCTTCCCCAAAGACAATCGCATAGATAATCGTTTGCTTAAAGCCCTTTGCCAAGCGCATGGCAGCAGCCACTGGTAATGTCATTAGTGATGACACAAGCAAAATACCAACTATACGCATACTTGCAGCAATAACTAGTGCTGTCACAACCATAAATAAGAGATGAATCCAACGTGCAGGTAGACCGCTAGCTTTTGCATATTCCTCGTCAAACGATAAAACAAAAAGCTCCTTAAAAAATAACAACAAAAAGATAATAACAACGGCAGCAATTCCTACCACTACCCATAAATCCTGACGTGACACAGCTGATACCGAACCAAATAAATAGCTCATTAAATCCGTGCTAAAGCCACTTGCAAGCGAAATAAATATAGCACTAATCCCAATCCCACCTGACATAATAATTGGAATGGCAAGCTCTTCATAGTGCTTATATAAACGTCTAAGACGCTCAATTAAAATCGAACCGCTGACAGAGGCAATGATGCCTAAATAAATTGGATTTAGCATGGCCAAGGCCGGGACAGATTGACTGATATATAAGCTACCCGCTATACCTGCGAGTGTCACATGTGACAAGGCATCTGCAATAAGTGACAGCCTGCGAACAACAATAAAAACACCTAGCAGTGGTGCCAATATGCCAATTAATATTCCCGAGAAAAAGGCATTTTGTAAAAATTCATAGTTAAAAATTGCTTCAATCATTGTGCCTTCTCCTTCTAGTGAATCTTTCTCACAGAATGGCCATACCAAGCATCAAGCGCATCCTGAGAAATTGTATCAAATTCATTTTTGTAACCATGGAAGTGTATAGTTTGATTTAAACATGCTACATGGCTGATACGGTTCGATACTGTATCGACATCATGTGTAACAAGAATCATTGTAATTCCCTGTTCCCGATTCAATTTGACCAGCATATCATAAAATGACTGTACATTCTCATGATCAATGCCGACAGTTGGTTCATCTAATATTAGTAGCCTTGGTTCACTGACTAAGGCTCTTGCAATGAAGACACGTTGCTGTTGCCCACCGGATAATTCACCAATATTACGATTCATAAAAGCTTCCATTCCAACAGCTTTTAATGCTTCAAGTACTTTTCCTTTTGCATCTCGTCCAGGTTTTTTAAATAGCCCTAATTTTTTAGTTAATCCGCTTTTTACTACCTCTTGGACGGTTGCTGGAAATCCTGAATTGAAGGCATTGGATTTTTGTGACACATACCCTATCCATTCACGATGCTTAAAAGTTGCACTTGGTTCACCAAATAATTTTATTTCTCCAGACATTGGTCTTAATAATCCTAAAATAATTTTTAATAATGTCGATTTCCCAGAACCATTTGGACCGAGAAGTGCTAAAAAATCTCCCTCTTCTACACGGAAAGAGATATTTTTTAATACTTGTGTATAGTCATATTGAAATGACACGTTTTCAATTTCAATAAATGCTTTTTTCATGCACGATCGCTTCTTTCTAATTCAAAATCATTACGATTTACAAATTGTAAGTATAAATGAAAGTACCGTTTTTGTAAAGGAAATTATCAGCCGTGTTGATTAGGAAAAAAACAGGTTTATTATAAAGGCTTTTTCTCGTTGCTATTTTGCCAATATATTCCTATTCGAAATCAGCCGATTTGAAGTAATGCAAATGTATAAAAATGGCTAATCAATATACCTAGAAAATTAGTTTGCTTTTATGTGTCTAATATTGTGGTCTTTTCGCTTAAACAAAGATTTTATTATTTATTTGAACCGCGCTCAAATTAAATTGTAATAGGCATTGATTCTAACACTTTTAAAGTAAGGGTTTTCATTGTTGTCACGGCGTTCACAAGAAGGATTTCGTTTCAAAGAAACTAAAAAACTTTAAAAGGGGGATTGGCTTTGAGTATTCAATTTTTACAGCAATTAGCACAAAGTAGTGATAAAGAAGTTGTTGCCATTGCTCGTGCCGAAGGATTTGAAATTACAACTTCTGAAGTAAAAAAACTTCGACCTTATTTGGAGCAATTCTCATTTACTTGGCTCTTTTTAGGTATTCCGAAAGATATACTTGTAGAGGTTGAAGCTGTTTTAGGTAGAAAGCGTTCTAGACAGCTTATCGCACTATTTACAAAATAATAGAAAATAGCCCGACAATCAGTATTTATGCTAGCTGATTTCGGGCTATTTTTTTATCCTCTTAGAGCATCGATTAACTCAGGTTTAAACTCTCCATTACGTAGCATCTCTATTTCATGTTTATAAGGAGCCGATTTTGATTTGGCATCACTATTTAATGCGACAAATGGTGTTTCTAGGATTTTAGGAATCTCCATTAATTGTGGATGATGTACAATATATTTTAAGGCGTCAAAACCAATATGTCCGAAGCCAATATTTTCGTGACGGTCTTTTCCTGCACCACGAACATTTTTTGAATCATTGATATGCAAGACTTTGATACGATCTACACCTATTAATTTATCAAACTCATTTAATACGCCATCAAAATCCTCGACAATATTGTAACCCGCATCATGTGTATGACAAGTATCAAAGCATACTGAAAGACGCTCATTATGTGTCACACCATCAATAATTTTGGCAAGCTCTTCAAAGGAACGACCACATTCAGTTCCCTTCCCTGCCATCGTCTCTAATGCGATTTGTACTGGGTAGTCCTGTGACAATACTTCATTTAAGCCTTCAATAATCTTAGCAATACCTGCGTCCGCTCCGGCACCAACATGTGCACCAGGATGCAATACAATTTGTGTTGCTTCCAATGCCGCTGTACGTTCGATCTCAGATTGCAAGAAATCTACACCAAGACGGAAAGTTTCAGGCTTTTCAGTGTTCGCAATATTGATAATGTATGGAGCATGGACAACAATATTTGTCATACCATGCTCTTTCATGTGTAGTAAGCCGTTCATAATATTAAGGTCAGCAATTGCCTTACGACGAGTGTTTTGAGGTGCTCCTGTATAAATCATAAAGGTATTTGCCCCATACGAAAGAGCTTCTTTACTTGACCCGAGCATCATTTCTTTTCCACTCATTGAAACATGTGATCCAAGTAGCATTTGAAAGCCTCCTTATTTTTTACCGCGAGCTTTTAAACGACGTTCACGTTTTTTAATTTTTTCCATTTCCCATTTCATATTACGTTTGTAGCCTGGTTTTACTTTTTTCGGCTTACGAACTAATGATTTGGCTTTCGCATCGATTTCATTTTCCTGCTTCACACGATTTTTACGTGCATGACGCTCTTTTAATTCAGACCATTCGCCATTTTTTACGTCTTTTTGAACAAATGGAATGCCCATTTTCTCAACACGTACTACTGCATCCTCATCTGATGGCTCAAACAATGTGATAGCAGTTCCTTTATTACCTGCACGGGCTGTACGTCCTACACGGTGAACAAAGAATTCTAAGTCCTCTGGAATTTCGTAGTTAATGACATGTGAAATCCCTTGAATATCGATACCACGCGCTGCAAGATCTGTTGCAACGATATATTGATAATCCAAATCTCGAATTTGCTTCATCATCTTCTTACGATCACGCGGACTTAAATCACCATGTATTTGACCACAGCGAATCCCGTTTTCATTTAAGTAGCCTGCAACGTGCTCTGCAGTTTTACGTGTGTTAGTGAAAATGACAGCTAAAAATGGATTGATCCCTTCAATAACTTCCAACAAACGTTTGTTACGTGATTTAGAACGCACTGGTACAAGTACAAAGTCAATTCCTTCTGCGACCGGGCGTTTATCGTTCATATGGATATGAACAGGTGCTTCCATATATTTTTTTAAGAAAGGCTGAAGCTTTTCTGGAATCGTCGCTGAGAATACAAACATTTCAAGCTTTTCAGGCATTTGAGAGGCAAAGCCGTCAATCTCCTCTATAAAGCCCATATCAAATGCTAAATCTGCCTCGTCGACAACTAAAATTGGCGCCGTATGCACAAATAACGCTTGCTCTGTAACAAGATCACGAATACGTCCTGGCGTCCCAACAACAATTTGTGGTTGCGTTTTTAACTTATCGATAGAGCGTTGTTTGTCCGTACCCCCAATAAATAGTTTCGCTTGAATAGTTGTTCCTTCTATTAATTGATTTAACGCATCAAAAATCTGTTGAGCAAGCTCACGTGTTGGTGACGTAATAATAGCTTGCACTTCCTGCTTGTCGGGATTAATACGTTGCACAATTGGAATTAAGAAACTATGTGTTTTTCCTGTTCCTGTATGTGCCTGCCCGATTGCACTCTTCCCTTTTAGTAGTAGCGGAATGATTTCCTTTTGAATTGGCGTTGGTTCTGTGAAGCCAAGTTTTGCAATTGCGTCCTGCAAAAATGGCTGAAAATTATAATCAGTATATTTTGACATAATTCGTTCCTCCTAACATCTTTCTCATTGTATCATGATTCAACTTTTAGGTATATTAACGTCCTATTATCTTAAGCATGAACATTATTTTATTCTTTAATCATAGCTGTAGCGAAGCCCTTATCAAAGTTACTCGAAATGCTGTTAATATGCAATAAAAAAAGCGCTCAGTTCAGGCAAACGCTACTCTTGATTGCATAAAGCTGTATGATATTTTAATCGTAAGACCTCAATATTCCCATTTTGTGAGGTGCGTCAAAACCGTCTCGTTCTATGGTGAGCTTCCAATATAATGTAGTCTAGATCTTTTTAGTATGTTAAACATAGCTTTAATACTATTTTGATTCAGTTTGCTACTCAGACTAATGATGAGGAATCGTTTATTTTTCATGGAGAGTGATGATTCCTGTGGGATAACTTGCGCGGAAATCCCTATTTGGAGTGAAAATCAATCTTTGTTTTTTGATACACTTTATCAGGTATGTTGATTAGGAAAATATAGATTTATTACAGACTGATAAAAGGATTTTTTTGTTGTTTTTTTGCTAATCAGCCTCTTCGAATGTATAAGCTGAAATGCTGATGAAAAAAGTTAAGAATTAGTATATTTTATGTCAATTCATCGATAACTAATGATTTGAATAATTACCATATGTTACGATAAAAATGTAAGATATTAGAGGAGGTTGATTTATCATGAAAGCAGCAAGATGGTATAAAGCAAAAGACATCCGAGTAGAAAACATTGAAGAACCAGTAATTGCCTCAGGAAAAGTGAAAATCAAAGTACATTGGACAGGAATTTGTGGAAGTGATTTACATGAATACGCAGCTGGCCCAATCTTTATTCCAGTGGAACAACCTCATTATGTAAGTAAAGATATTGCGCCAATTGTTATGGGACATGAGTTCTCTGGTGAAGTAGTAGAAATTGGTGAAGGTGTTACAAAAGTACAAATTGGTGATCCTGTAGTTGTAGAACCTATTCTTGCATGTGGCGAATGTGCTGCTTGTAAAAAAGGGAAATATAATATTTGTAAGCACCTAGGATTCCACGGTCTTTCTGGCGGTGGCGGAGGTTTCTCTGAATATACAATGGTAGATGAAAAAATGGTACATAAAATGCCTGAGGGGCTTTCCTATGAACAAGGTGCACTAGTTGAACCAGCAGCAGTAGCATTACATTCAGTTCGTCAAAGTAAATTAAAAGCAGGTGATAAAGCAGCAGTCTTTGGAACAGGTCCAATCGGTCTTCTTGTTATCGAAGCATTGCGTGCTGCTGGAGCAGCTGAAATTTACGCTGTAGAACTTTCAGCAGAGCGTGCTGCCAAAGCTTTAGAGTTAGGCGCAACAGCAGTTATTAATCCTCAAGACGAGGATGCGGTCGCCCGCCTACATGAATTAACTAATGGTGGCGTAGATGTTGCATTTGAAGTAACAGGTGTCCCTGTAGTATTACAACAAGCAATTGATTCAACAACATTCGAAGGTGAAACAATTATCGTTTCTATTTGGGAAACTGATGCTTCTATTCTGCCTAACAATATCGTACTGACAGAGCGTTCTGTAAAAGGTATTATTGCTTATCGTGATATTTTCCCAGCAGTTATGGAATTAATGAAACAAGGTTACTTCCCTGCTGAAAAACTTGTTACGAAACGAATTGCTCTTGATGAAGTCGTAACAGAAGGCTTCGATGCACTTATGAAAGAGCGCAACCAAATTAAAATCCTTGTAAATTCACAAGCGTAAAATAAAGTCAGGTAGAGAAAATAAAGACACTTTTCTCTACCTGTTTTTGATTTGTTAACTCTCATAACGTACGGTTGATTTCCGTTCCGACTGTTCGACTCCAATCAACTTTTCATGTCCTACGTTTTAACATATGACATCACAACTTTTATTGATGAGCCTCATTTCCCTCCATTTTTTTCATAATATCTAGATTGGCCATAAGGAAGTTCACCTTATTTTCGCCAAAAACTCCAAATGACCGTTTTTCCGTATTTGCCTCTATAATTTTTTCAATCTCTTCCTCAGAGAGCCCACTTGCTTGGGCAATACGTTTTACTTGTATTTGTGCAGCTTTTACACTGATATGGGGATCTAACCCTGAACCTGAAGCAGTCATTAAATCAGCAGGTATGTCTTGTCGTTTTACGGTTGGGTTTGCTACTAAAAACTTCTCGATATCTGCTTCTATTCTCTTCTTCAATTCCGGATTAGATGGTGCATAGTTAAAAGTTCCAGAGCTTACACCGCTATAATTCACCTGGCCATTTTCATCTGGTATCGTATCCTCTTTTGTATAAACATTGTAATTGACGGATGAAACACGTCCCGAGAAGTACTCAGGCGCTGTAAAAGCTTGACCTATTAATTCTGAACCAACTGCTTCACCGTCGATTTCTATTAAACTGCCATTTGCTCGATGATGAAATAACCCTTGAGCTAATGCAGTCACAGCAAACGGGTATATAAAACCACATAGAACGAACATTGTTATTGTGATCAATAATGCTTGCTTTGAGTTCTCAAAAAATTTTCGCATGTACCTTCCTCCTATAAACCAAACGTCCGGAATAGTGGCCCAACTAGTAAATCGATTAACTTAATGCCAATAAACGGAGCTATTATTCCACCTACTCCATAAATAAGTAAGTTTTTATTTAATAATTTTGCAGCACTCATTGGCTTATATTTTACGCCTTTCATTGCAATTGGAATTAGCAATGGAATGATGATCGCATTAAAAATTAATGCAGAAATAATTGCGCTTGAAGGTGAATTGAGCTTCATAATGTTTAATGCACTCATCTCAGGTACAGCGACCATTAGCATAGCTGGGATAATGGCAAAATACTTTGCAATATCATTAGCAATACTGAAAGTCGTTAGTGCTCCCCGAGTCATTAGTAATTGTTTCCCAATCTCTACAACTTCAATAATTTTAGTTGGATTTGAATCTAAATCAACCATGTTTGCAGCTTCCTTCGCTGCATTCGTACCTGAGTTCATAGCAAGCCCTACATTCGCCTGTGCCAATGCTGGCGCATCATTCGTACCGTCACCAGTCATAGCTACCACTTTCCCTTGCGCCTGCTCATCTTTAATGACTTGAATCTTGTCTTCCGGCTTACTTTCTGCAATAAAGCTGTCCACTCCCGCTTCCTTTGCGATAGATGCTGCAGTAAGTGGGTTATCTCCTGTACACATGATCGTTTTAATACCCATTGCACGAAGCTGCTCAAAGCGTTCCTTAAGTCCTGCCTTGACGACATCCTTTAAGTAAATAACACCTAAAATTTTGTCGTTTAACGTTACTACAAGTGGTGTCCCACCAACAGAAGATACTTGATGGATCAGCTGTTCCAAATTTGCAGGAATGCTATAACCTGCTTTCATACTTTCTTTTTTTATCGTATCGTAGGCTCCTTTTCGAATTTTTGTGCCATCCTTCATATCCAATCCGCTCATCCGTGTCTGTGCAGTAAATGGAATATGTTCACTTGACTTGATAATGTTTTCTTCACCGCCTGTATTTACTCCTAATTCGCAAGCAAGTGACAAAATAGATTTTCCTTCAGGTGTATCATCTGTTAAGGAACTAAGCCATGCAGCTCGGATTAACTCTTTACTTTCTACGCCTGTTACTGGCAGAAATTCAGCTGCCATACGATTTCCATAAGTAATCGTTCCTGTTTTATCTAAGATTAATGTATCCACGTCTCCACACGCCTCTACGGCTCTTCCAGACATCGCTATTACATTAAACTGTGTAACCCTATCCATTCCCGCAATTCCGATCGCCGACAATAATCCACCAATCGTTGTAGGAATTAAACAAACTGTCAAGGCAATTAACGTTGCGATAGAAATCGGTACATTTAAATAAGTTGTCATTGGATAGAGTGTCACAACAACTAATAAGAAAATAATTGTTAAGCTTACTAAAAGTGTATTGAGCGCTACTTCATTTGGCGTTTTTTTACGACTAGCTCCTTCGATGAGCGATATCATTTTATCTAAAAATGATTCACCAGGCATTGAGGTAATTTCGATCATCAGCCAATCACTCGTAACCGTCGTACCACCTGTAACTGATGAAAAATCACCGCCCCGCTCCTTTACAACTGGTGCAGATTCACCCGTTATCGCAGATTCATCTACGGTAGCAATTCCATCAATGACTTCTCCATCGTTTGGAATAACCTCTCCTGCCTGAACTAAAACGATATCGCCCTTTTTTAACTCATGCGCCTGTTTAAATATTTCAGAGCCATCACTAAGCAGAACACGAGCCTGTGTCACTGTTTTCGTCTTTTTTAAAGTTTGAACCTGTGCCTTCCCTCGTCCTTCAGCAATCGACTCAGCAAAATTAGCAAATAGAATGGTTACAAAAAGAATAACGGCGACGATCGCATTATACAATCGGTCATGTTCCCCTACTTCGTTCCCAAATATGTTAGGAAATAGGGTTAATAACAGGACAAACATAAACCCTATCTCTACTACAAACATAACAGGATTTTTCACCATATATACTGGGCTAAACTTCTTTAAAGCGTCTATCATCGAGCTTTTAAACATTTTGCCCGTAATAAAACTTTTTCTTGCAGTTTCCATAAGTGTCTCTCCTTATTAAAAATCAATTTCGCCTTGGCGTAATTGTGCTGTCGCTACGTTAGCACTTTGCTTTCGCACAGAAAACATTCGTTGTTGCCGCTACGTTAGCACTTCGCTGTCGCTACAGATAACAATGCGTCCGAAGGCTCTTCAACCACAACCGCAACATCTTACCGCATTAACAGGCGGGATTCTTAAGTTGAAGGAAGATAAAGTTGTAAGTGCTCTGTAATTGGCCCAAGAGCTAATGCTGGTAAAAATGTAAGAGCACCGATCATTAAAACGATAGCAACAAGTAAAAATGTAAAAATAGTATTATCCGTTTTCAATGTTCCCACCGAATCACTATGAAACATCTTTTTAGCAAGTAGAGACGCTATAGCTAGTTGAATAATAATCGTCAAATAACGTCCAAAGAACATGGCAAGACCTGTCGTCACATTCCAAAATGTTGAGTTGTCGGCTAATCCTTCAAAACCTGAACCGTTGTTTGCAGAGGCCGATGCAAATTCATAGAGAACCTGCGATAAACCATGTGCACCTGGATTCGTTATGCCCGCTACTCCTGCTGTTGTTGCAACTGCAAGTGCTGAAAATAGTAGAATAATAGCGGGGTGGATCAAAATACAAAGAGCAATTAGCTTCATTTCCTTCTCTTCAATTTTCTTGCCTAAAAACTGAGGTGTTCGACCAATCATTAAACAAGCGATGAAAATTGTCAGTAACACATACATCATCATGTTCATCAGGCCGACTCCCTTGCCTCCAAACACAACATTAAGCATCATATTGAACATCGGTACAAGACCACCAAGCGGCGTTAACGTATCATGCATATTGTTAACAGATCCCGTTGTAAAAGCAGTAGTCACTGTTGTAAATAATGCTGATTGTGCTACCCCAAAGCGCATCTCTTTTCCTTCCATACTTCCAAGCTCCTGCGAAATTCCGAGCTCACTAATGATTGGATTACCCGCTTTCTCCGCTACATAGACAGTCGCAAGTCCAACTAGGAACAACACACCCATTGCCGCAAAAATGGATAGCCCTTGTTTGCCAAATATAGTTTTCTTTTTTCTATATACGACCATTAAACTAAATGCAACTACACAAGCACCTGGTAATAACATCATAGATAGCATTTCCACAATATTAGAAATGACCGTTGGATTTTCAAAAGGCGTCGTTGAATTCGCTCCATTAAAACCACCACCATTAGTGCCTATATGCTTGATGGATTCAAGAGAAGCTACAGGTCCAAGGGCAATATCTTGTGATTTACCTTCTATTGTTTGGACAGTTTTATTCGCACTTAAGGTTTGCGGAGAACCTTGAGCTACTAAAATAATGGCAACAACAATAGATAGAGGCATTAACACACGTGTAATAACACGAACGAAATCCACAAAGAAATTCCCTATAGTGTCAGTTTTAGCAACTAGACGACGGCAGAACGCCATACACGCGGCATAACCAGTAGCTGCAGATGTAAACATCATAAAGATAATGACTAACATTTGTGATAAATAACTGAGTCCTGATTCGCCACTATAATGTTGAAGATTCGTGTTCGTCATAAATGAAATAATAGTATTAAATGAAAGTGTTGATTCCATATTGTCAATATTATTTGGGTTTAAAAACAGCATCGCTTGAATGCGTAATAGAATATATCCAATAAACACCATAAAAGCATTTGAAAGAATTAATGAAAGTACATACTGTTTACCAGTCATATCGACTTGTTTAATGCCGCATAACTTATAAATAACAGCATCAAATCTATCCATAATTGGATCAAGCCATGTTTTTTGATGCATCGTCACCCGAAATAGATAGTGACCAGTTAAAATAACGAGCGGTAAATAAATGATTAATACAATGGCGATTTGCCACATACTGTAGTACCTCCTACCAGCCTATTAATATTTTTCAGGATATAGTAATGCATGCCCTAGATAACCGAAAAGGAATACAAGTACAATCCCCATAAAAATCCACATTTTCATTCCTCCTTACTTCTCTTCTACTAGCTTGAAGCACCAAGCGGTTAACGCATAAAGACATGCAAAGCTTATAATGAGTAAGCCAATCATATAAAAGTCCATCAATCGAAACACCCCTCTTCCAATTAGGATGCTCTCATCATACTGACTTTCAAATTAATGTAGTGTTAGGAATTCGCTTTTTCTATTAAGAAACTATAAAGAGCGAAAATCTTAACACTTTCTTAATGGCAGATAACGCTATAATACAAATGAGGTGAAAGAGGATGGAAAATACACGTCCAACTCCAGAGACGTTTTTAGCGAGGCTTCAACAGGAGGAACAATATGTAGGAAAACTAAAGATCTTTCTTGGTTATGCTGCTGGAGTAGGTAAAACTTATGCAATGCTGGATGCAGCACATCAGGCAAAAAAACTTGGTAAAGATGTGGTAGTTGGCTATGTAGAGCCACATCCTCGCCCAGATACATTAGCTCTACTCGAGGGGCTTGAGCAAATCCCTATGAAAAAAATAAATTATAAAGGAAAAACTTTTCAGGAATTGGATATAGATGCGGTACTGCAGCGCAAGCCAGAAATTGTCCTTATTGATGAATTGGCACATACTAATGTTCCAACGATGCGGCACAAGAAACGCTTTGGAGATGTAGAGGAATTACTTGCAAAGGGTATTCATGTCTATACAACTGTAAACATTCAACACATTGAAAGTCTTCATGATTTAGTAGAAGAAATAACTGGCATAAAGGTACGAGAACGTATTCCAGATTATTTAATTGATCAAGCGGCACAAATAAAGATTGTCGATATTGAACCAGATGAGTTAATTCAACGCCTACAAGAAGGCAAAATTTATGTAAAACAACAAGTAGAAAAAGCGCTGCAATCTTTTTTTCGCAAACAAAATTTAGTATCCCTGCGTGAAATTGCACTACGGAGAGCTGCCGATACGATTAACTATAAGCAAGTAAATAGTAACGAATCTCCTAAACATCATGTACAAATCGAAGAGCATTTACTTGTTGGGATTAGTAGTTCTCCTACGAATGCTAAAGTTATTCGAACTACTGCAAGGCTTGCACAGGCATTACATGGCAAATTTACAGCTCTTTATGTACAAAACGTACAGGAGCATGATCGAAATAACGCAAATTCAGAACGACTTCAGCAGCATATGAAACTTGTTGAACAGCTTGGTGGCCATGTCGTAATTGTTCAAGAAGACGACGTAGCCGCTGCCCTGGCCAACTATGCACAAATTAGCGGTGTCACTAAATTAGTCATCGGTAGAACGAGCATGAGAAAAAAATGGTGGCGACCAAACGCAAAAATTAGCGATCGACTTAACGAATTAGTACCGAATTTAGCCATACACATAGTGCCAGATCAAGAAAATGAACAATTCTACTTTCCTAATGTAAAAAATAAGCTGTCATTTGAATGGCTTGACTTATTTAAAATGGTCATAGTGTTTGGCATAGTATCAATTGTCGGGCTCTATTTCTACACAATTGGTGTAAGTGAATCGAACATCATTACGATCTATATTTTAGGTGTTTTAATTCTTGCCATTTGGTCATCAGGGTGGATGATGAGCATCGTTAGCTCCAGCATAGCCGTACTCCTTTTTAATTACTTATTTACAGAACCACGTTTTTCATTTGAGGCCTATCATCGCGACTATCCGATAACCTTTATGATCATGTTTCTATCAGGAGTAATTACAAGTAGCTTAACGAAAAAAATAAAGGAGCAAACCATTGTAGCCGTTCGTAAATCTTATCGAATGGAGGTGCTCCTTGATACAAATCGCAGGCTTCAACATGCTAAATCTATCGAGGAAATTATTACTGAAGGCATGTCGCAAATCGTTAAGTTAGTAGAAAAACCAGTACAATTCTTTGAAATAGAAAATAATTTAATTGTGAAATCTACTTTTTTCAGTACTGAGAGCATGTCTAGCATTGAAAATAAAAAAATCGCGTCCCTTTTTAACAATCCGAATGAGCATGGTGTAGTAAGCTGGGTCATAAATAATAAGCATGTAGCAGGAGTGACCACTGATATATTTCCTGAAGTAAATGCCTATTATTTACCGGTTATTTCTAACGAGAGTGTTAAGGGCGTTATTGGCATTGCACTGTCAAAGCAATTACTATTACCCGCTTTTGAGCGTAATATTTTACATGCCATTATCAATGATTTTTCATTCGCACTCGATAAGTGGTATTTACAGAAACTCAATGAAGAAGTAGCTAGAGAAGCTGAACTGGAACAGATGCGAGCTAACCTTTTACGCGCAATCTCTCATGATTTAAGAACACCACTTACTGCTATTTCCGGAAATGCAGATATATTACTGACCAATGCATCGCAAATTCGAGATGATGAAAAAAACAAAATATATGAGGATATTTATAAAAATTCTAAATGGCTTGTACAAATGGTGGAAAACTTACTTGCTGTTTCTAAGTTAGAAGATGGACAACTTGCTTTAGAGATGCAATTAGAGCTTGTAGAAGATATTATTCAAGAGGCATTAACCCATGTCGTTTGTTTAAACAACACACATAAAATATCCTATCATATTGAACCAGAATTTTTACTCGCTGTAATGGATGCACGACTTATTATTCAAGTACTGATAAATATTATTGATAATGCATTGACTTACACACCATCAGGTAGTGTTATTACTATAACGGTTAAAGAATCTGATGGCTTAGCACAATTTAGCATTTCTGATGATGGACCTGGTATTGATGATGCTATAAAAAGCAACCTTTTTGAGCCATTTACAACAGGAAAAATACAACGTAGCGATAGTCGAAGAGGTCTAGGATTAGGCTTAGCACTCTGTCAAACGATATTAAAATTACATGATAGTGAAATAACTGTTTCAGACAATAAACCTAAAGGAACGACTTTTACCTTTTCACTGAAAAAAAGTCCATTACCACAAGTTAGGCATGACATTTATTAAAAATATGTCGTGTATATAAGTTGATTGGATTGGAGAATGGGCAACTCCTTAGTCAGCGTCAAAGATGAGACCCTGGAGCGAGCCAGCAGAGGAACCTGCCGCTTCGCTTTCGCACAGTAAACATTTGTTGGCCCAAGCGGCTCATCGGTCGCCCAAAAGAAAGCGCCCAGTCGGAACAGAAATCAACCTCATGTTATGGTGATGCGCCAAAAAGGAGTAATGAAATTTGATGAATAAACGAATTCTAGTAGTAGAAGACGATATAGCCATTGGCAATTTAATTAAAATGACGTTAGCTACGCAGCATTATGAATACGATATTGCACGAGATGGTAATAGTGCCCTACAAAAGGCTCTCGTCATGAAACCAGACGTTATTATTTTGGATTTAGGACTACCAGACATAGACGGTGTAGAGCTTATATCGAAAATTAGAAGCTGGACTCAAACTCCGATTATCGTTGTTAGTGCGCGTGGTGAAGAACACGATAAAATCAATGCATTAGATGCAGGTGCAGACGATTATGTCACAAAGCCTTTCAGTGTTGAAGAACTATTAGCCCGTATTCGAGTAGCCTTAAGAAGATTAACGTATGAACATCAATTAGAAAATGAACCCTCTATCTTTGTAAATGGTCATTTACAAATAAACTACTTGGCAAATACTGTGTTTGTAAATGGAAAAGAAGTTCATTTGACGCCTATTGAGTATAAGCTATTAGTTATTTTATCAAAGCATGTCGGTAAAGTTTTAACGCACAACTTTATTTTAAAAGAAATTTGGCACAATGTACTACAATCGGATGTTCCAAGTCTTAGAGTTTTCATGGCCACACTTCGAAAGAAAATAGAGGACAATCCAACTAATCCAAAGTTAATCCAAACACATGTCCGCGTTGGTTACAGAATGCTTCGTTGTCATGACGAAGAATAAGGGTCTGATCAAGCTTTAACCTCAACTTTTTATTGATAGATGTGATAAATAATGATACTATAATACTTGTTGATAATGATTATCAATCACAAGGAAGTAGGTAGATCTCATGAACCTTCATACTGTTCAATTGGGTGAAAAAGTTAAAGTAAAAGATCTTCAGCAAATTGACTCTCTTTTATGCAAACGTTTAAATGCTTTTGGCATAAAGGAAGGCTGCCAAATTTGTATGGTCCAAAAAGGATGGTTTTCTGGAGCATGTATATTGGAATGCCAAGGACAGAAAATCGGGCTTAGAAAAAAAGATTTAATGGAGATAAAGGTCGAGCAATTATGAGTAGATTAGCTTTAATAGGTAACCCCAATATCGGTAAAACATCATTGTTCAATACGTTGACAAATTCATATGAATATGTTGGCAATTGGAGTGGTGTAACCGTTGAAAAAAAAGTAGGACAAATAAAGAAACTACAAAAGGAAATTATTGATTTACCTGGTGTATATACGCTTAATCCCATTTCAAAAGATGAAAGTGTTGTTACTTCATTTTTACTGGAAGATCAGGTAGATGGAATTTTAAATATTATTGATGCTTCGAATTTCGAACGAAATATGCAATTAACTGTAGATATACTTGAACTTAGTAAGCCTGTTTACATTTGTTTAAATATGATTGACGTTGCGAAAAAGAAAGGTATTTCCATTGATGTCGAGAAATTACAGAGTTTTTTAGGAGTACCTGTTATTCCAATAAGCGCTCGTACTGGTAAAGGTGTTGACGGTATTTATACTGCTATTCAAGCCTCAGATCGTACTCAACAACGTTTCACATTAACCTATGATACTCTCATTGAAGAAGGTATCTCAAAAATTGAAGCATTGTTACAGCATGTCCCTGAAGAACAACGCAGATGGTGTGCTATTCAATTTTTAATGGAAAATGAAGCGATTGACGCTTATTTGAAAGAAAAGGAATACTTTGAAAAGCTAGTTGCAATGCGTGATGCTTTAGAGAAGCAAATAGGTGAACCATTAACGAATGCTATTGCTAAAAAACGTGATTTATATATTTCTAACATTTACAGCGAAGTAATTATACAAGAGAAAAGTGAAACACAATGGTCAGAGAAAGTTGATAAAATTTTAACACATCCGATTTTAGGTATTCCGATTTTCTTAGCGCTTATGTATTTAATGTTTCAAGCAACATTTGCATGGATCGGTACCCCACTTTCAGATTTCTTGGACGGCTTTGTAGGTGGACCATTTACAGATACAGTGACGCAAGGCTTAAAAGCTATTGGTGCATCCCCTTTTATTATTAATTTAATATGTGATGGGATCATTGCAGGTGTTGGTGGTGTCTTAGTTTTCATTCCACAAATCTTTGTACTATTTTTCTTCATTTCACTATTAGAAGATTCCGGTTATATGGCGAGAATTGCTGTTGTCATGGATCGCATTATGGAATTTTTCGGCTTAAACGGCAAGGCTTTTATTCCGATGATTGTAAGCTTCGGATGTAACGTTCCTGGTGTAATGGCTGCAAGAACAATTGAACAGCCTAGAGAACGTCTATTAACTATACTTGTAGCTCCGTTTATGAGCTGTTCAGCAAGGTTACCTGTGTATGCTTTATTTGGTGCAGCATTCTTTACTGAACATCAATCTTTAGTAGTATTCTCCTTATATATTATGGGGATAGTGATAGCGCTTATTGTGACAAAAATATTATCTATGACGATTTTGAAAAATGAAACTTCAGTTTTCATTGTTGAGTTACCAGCCTATCATGTACCACAGTTTAAAACACTTTGGCGTTCCACTTGGGAAAAAGGAAAAGGATTTTTCCGCAAAGCTGGTACTATTATCTTTGCTGGTTCCGTTATCATTTGGCTCCTTTCTTATTTTGGACCACATGGCGCTAATGTTAATATGGATGAAAGTTTCTTAGCAATTATTGGGGGCGCTTTTGGCGTGTTGTTTATCCCGCTTGGATTTGGAACGTGGCAAGCTGGTGCATCCCTTATTTCTGGATTCCTAGCAAAAGAAGTGATTGTTTCGACAATGGCGATTATTTATGGCGTGAGTGAGGGTGTCTTATCCTCTACAATGACAACTCATTTTACTGCTTTAAGTGCCTATACATTCTTGGCATTTGTTTTACTTTATATGCCTTGTTTAGCAACAGTGGGTGCAATAAAAAGAGAAACACAGTCTGTAAAATGGACTTTATTTGCAACACTTTATCCATTTGCTGTAGCTTATATTATTGCACTTATCATTTATGGTATTGGGAATTTATTGATGTGAGGTGTAGAGAATGACTTTATTGATTAATATTTTAATCGGTTGTATTATTTTTGGCTATGCTGGTATTACCTTATATAAGAGCATTAAAAAGCAGAAAAAAGGCAAATGTGCAGCTTGCTCATTACAGAAGAGTTGTTCTACCAACACATGTGCACCTCCTTCTAAACTGAATGATATTACCCATAAATAAATTTGTAGAAAATACAGCGAGGTAGCTCCAAATCCTTTGGAGACTACCTCGCTTTTTATATGAACTTTTAGACTTGGAGGTTTCGTTTGAAAGCCCAAGTATTTAGGAGCGGCTCATCGGATGCGCCCTGTCAGAACGGAAATCAACTCTACGTTATGGTGAAGAACCGCTTAAATTTTAAATTTATTGATTTCTTCCTTCACTGATACCGCTTCGTCACTTAATGATTTTGCAACTGCATTAATTTCTTGAATAGTTGCAGCTTGCTCTTCTATTGTCGATGCAATTGTATCAGATTGCTCTGCGGCATGTACGGCAGAAGAAGACATTTCATTGACTGATGCTGCCATTTCTTCAATACTTGCTGAAATTTGTTGTGTAGAAGCTGACACATCCTCGATTTGAGATGTCATACCACCAATCGCATGTAAAATTTCATCGAAGGAATTTTGCGCATTTTGAATAAATGTGACACCCTCATCCACGTTCACTACAGTTACACTTACCGCCTTTTCTACTTCCTTCGTTTCTTGCTGAATAAGTGCAATTACATCTACTATTTGATTAGCAGATGTTTTGGATTCCTCAGCTAATTTGCGAACTTCATCTGCCACGACCGCAAAGCCTTTGCCATGCTCTCCTGCACGAGCCGCCTCAATCGCAGCATTTAGTGCTAAAAGATTTGTTTGCTCAGTAATCTCAGTTATTACTTTCGTTATATTAACGATTTCAGCCGATTGTGTGCTTAGCTTCTTAATACGTTCATTTGTTGTATTTGAAGATTGTTGGATAATCGACATTTGGTTTTCTGCGATATGCAACGTTTTTTCACCATCGTTTGCAATAGATTGTGTGTCTACTGCTTTAGAATGAAGCATTTGAGTAGCCTCTGCTATACGTTGAACACCTTGTGCTGTTTCATCCATTGCTACCGAACTTTCACGACCAGTAGCAGCCGCTTGATTATCACTGATGGCCATTCTCTCTACTAGGTTTGCAATATCATGAGATGAATGTGAAATTTCATCTGTACTTGCTGCTAATTGTTCAGCTGCTGATGTTGTATGTTCAACACTTACGGTCATACTATGTATTAGTGAATGTAAATTAGACTTCATCACATTAAAAGAATTTGCCAAATCTTTAATTTCATCCTTTGCTCTGACTTCAATGTCCTTTTGACATAAATCTCCTTTAGCAATTACCTTAGCTGCAGAAGTTAGCTTATTTACAGGAACAACGATGGAACGTGCGAATACAACCCCAACGACTATACAAATAATTACAATAATGATGAACATCCATAAGAACCACTGCATATTATCATCAATGAGTTTTTCAACATTTGCTAAAGAGTTTTGTATTTCTGTAATGTTTTCTTGCTGAAACATATCTACTTTTTCGTTAATCTCAACTGATGTAGTATCGAATTCTAGCATAATTTTATTCCCTAGCTCAGGCCCACCTTGAATATAGCTATTAGCCATTTTCTGACCAGTACTATAATAATCATCAAACGCTACTTTAATCGCATCTAATCTTTTCTGATCTTGCGGATGCAAATTTTTCAGTTTCTCCAAATTCTGATAAAAAACTTTGCTATATTTTTCTGCTTGCTCAAATCCATCATCTAAATTATTGAGTGCTCTTGTGGCACTAATATCAGTCAAATACTGCTGAACCTGTACAACCGACAACTTCATCTCATCTGCTAGTAGTGTCGTTTGAAGTGTTTTTTCTTTCATTAAATGTACTTGCTCAAGTTGGGATTTGGCATTTTGTTCTTGGAAAATCCCCATCATTAAAACTAATATTACAATAAGACCAAATGACACTATACTTCTAACTTTAATAGTCACAGAATACCTCCTAGTTTTAACCTCTGCTATTTTAGTCTAGCAAAAGTCTCATCACTATAATTTGGTGTTGATTTCCGTTCCGCCTGAACGCTTCACTCCAATCAACTTATATACATGGCATAGGTTTTAACAAACAAATGTCATTCCCAGCTTATGGTGATGAGTCTAACTAAAATATTGTAACAATTTATTTACAAAAACGTAATATATTTCACTATTTTTTAACAAAATCAACTTTTTTAAGGCACGTCACCAAAACGTGTGGTTGATTTCCGTTCCGACTGGCGCGTCCGATGAGCCGCGTTGCTTGCTCCAGGGTCTCATCTGTGACGCTGATCCTCAAGGAGTCGCCCAGCTGGAACAAAGATCCAATCAACTTATATACAAGATATACGTTTAACAAATGTCATCCACAACTTTTGGTGATGATCCATTTACTAACAAAATAGTATCCCCTTTCAACCAGTATGATTCTACATATGGACTGAGAAAAAACTACATGACTTTCGAGGGATACCTTCACAATCACCTTACTTGTTTATTTGTCTTTGTCGAACGCTAGCATCCCCTTCTGCATATCATATTTATAATCAGGTATGTCATCAATGTTAAAGAAAGGAGATCGTTATGGTATTTAGACCACCTTATCCGTTCTCAATGTATCCTGGTGGCATGAGAATGCCCATGCAAATGCCGATGCAAATGCCACAAATGCCAACACCGATGTCACCGCAGTCCTTTTTCACGCCTGGAGGCTTCCCAAATCAGCCACGTATTCCAGGTGGCTTTCCAAATCAACCGCGTATTCCAGGAGGCTTTCCAATGTCCAGTGGAATAGGATCATTCGGAGGACAAATGCCAATGCCCCCAGTGCAGGATGCTTCAAAGATCGGTTCATTTTTACAAAATGCGAATAACATATTTAACACTGCTAAAACATATACGCCTTACATTCAGCAAGCAATGCCAATGGTAAAAAATATCCCGTCACTTTTAAAATTGTATAAAGGATTTCAAGGTCTACCTTCTGCAGGAGCTAAAGCAGGGGCAGGAGCAGCAACTGAGGCTGCGGCAAGCGATGGAGTAGGTTCTACTAAAAGCCGAAAAACGTCGCGGCAAAGTGCATCATTTACTCCTCCTGACCCACTTCCATCCAAGCCACGTATTTTTCAGCCACCTATGTAGATGAACGTTTCTTTGTATTCGCCGTCCCTGTCCGTTATAATGTAGATAGGTAAGCTTGAAAGGAGTCACAACCATGCAAGTATTAAAAATTAATCCACGTGGCTATTGCTACGGTGTTGTTGATGCGATGGTCATCGCTCGAAACGCCGCACTCGATAAAACATTACCAAGACCTATCTACATTTTAGGTATGATTGTGCATAATAAACATGTCACGGATGCCTTTGAAGAGGATGGCATCATTACATTAGATGGTGATAATCGTTTAGAAATTATTCAACAAGTTGAAACTGGCACTGTTATTTTCACAGCGCATGGTGTTTCACCTGAAATTCGTGAAATTGCAAAGCAAAAAGGTTTAGTATCCATTGATGCTACATGTCCTGACGTTACAGTTACACACGATTTAATTCGTGAAAAATCAGCAGAGGGCTATGATATTATTTATATCGGTAAAAAAGGCCATCCTGAGCCTGAGGGAGCAATTGGAGTTGCACCAGATCACGTACATTTAGTGCAATCATCCACTGATATTGACGCATTAAATTTAACAAATGATAAATTACTGGTAACGAATCAAACGACAATGAGTCAATGGGATGTCGCTCATTTAATGGATAGTTTAAAAGAGAAATTCCCACATATTGAAGTGCATAAAGAGATTTGTTTGGCAACACAGGTACGTCAAGAGGCGGTTGCTCAGCAAGCTGGGGAAGCCGATTTACTTATTGTTGTTGGTGACCCTAAATCCAATAACTCGAATCGTTTAACGCAAGTGTCTGTTGAAATAGCAGGAACACCATCATATCGAATCGCAGACGTTTCCGAGCTGAAAATTGAATGGTTAAAAGGAATTAATACTGTCGCTGTCACAGCAGGTGCTTCAACACCAACGCCTATTGTAAAAGAGGTTATTTCATTCCTTGATCAATTTAATGAGAATGATGAATCAACACATATTATTAAGCGTACCGTTACATTAGATAAAATTTTACCTAAAATTAAAACACCAAAACCTGTCGAAAAAATTATGCCTCACTAACAACAAATGCGCTAAAGCACTCGTTTACATCCGACAAGCGCTGGCGAGCCCGAAGCAAAAGTAAACGCTCCACCATTTTTGCCCGAGGGATCAAAGCGACCTCGAGGATATAGCGCTTTAGCCTAGACGAAAACTATGCTTTTGGTTACCCACAACTTAAAATTTTAATAAAAAAATCCTGATTGCCTATTTGACAATCAGGATTTTTCATTATTTACTAAAATAATAATTGACTGGACGACCAATACCACCATAATGCACATCCATCGTTATTTCCTCTTGTTTCTCTAAATAATCTAAGTATCGTCTTGCTGTTACGCGTGCAATGCCTACACCACTCGCAACATCTTCTGCCGATGCTCCTTCTACAGATTGCAAATAATGCACAACTTTCTCCAGAGTTGCACGATTAAAACCCTTTGGTAAACTTTTTTCTGACCGTGAGACATTAGATTGCTGAACCTCATTATGCCCACTATGATAATGGAATAACTGATCAAGCTCGCCTTGCGTTAGCTCACGTTCTGTTTGCATTTGCTTTTTGAAACGCAAATAATTTTCAAGTGTTCCTTGCACTCGTTCAAATGAAAAAGGCTTCATAATATAATCAAAGACGCCGAGATGCAGTACCTGTTTTACAGTTTCCATATCATTAGCAGCAGTTACCGTAATTACATCTACTGGTAATTTGAGTTCCCGAATTTTTCGTAAGCTTGTCACTCCGTCCTGCTCCGGCATGAAAATATCCATAAATACTAGTTCTGGTTTAAGTTTATGAATTTGAGCAATCCCCTCAACTCCATTTGAGGCTTGTCCAATTACTTCAAATCCAGCTATCTTTTCAATAAATTGGCGATTTACCTCTCGCACCATTGGATCATCCTCTATTAATAAAACCCTCATCTGTGTCACTGTCAGACCTCCATACACTCTGTTCTATCTCTATATGTGTAATATTGAACCTAAGGAGAGCGTCACAGGTCCTCCTAGAATCACTTGCCTTTGCTAGAAAATTAAATCACCTTGTGTTGTTGATTAACCATTTTTATCCACACTAATTAATTTGAAGGCTCTGATTTCCGCTATACGGGCTACTCACTTTCCTGCGAGCGTCGAGTAGCCCTACGCTATAATCAGTTAAAACGGAAATATATCGGCAAAATTAGTAACAAAAAAATCGTTTTATCCCTCAATAATAAACCTATTTTTCCTAATCAACCCGCCTTTTTCAATTACTAAATTAATGATGGTAAAAAGTTATTAAAAAGCTCGTTCCCTTATTTGGTTCACTTATGACATCTACTTCACCTTGCCCTTTTTGCACAATTTCCTTTATTAAATAAAGTCCAATGCCTCGACCTTTTCTATCTTTTGTTGAATAGCCATTATCAAAAATATGTGCCTTTACTTCATCTGTCATACCAATACCATTGTCCGTTACTAATATTGCCAGTACATCCTCATCCTCATCAACAGAAACATGGATAATTTTTTCTTCAATCTGTACATCCCTTAATGCATCAAAAGCATTTTCAATTAAGTTACCAAATAAAATGACGAAATCATGATGATCTAAATTTTTTGGAAATGTTGTCAGGCGACTTTCTCGGTCAATCTCCAAACGAATTCCTTGTTCTTTTGCATAGGAAATTTTACTAAGCAATAGCCCTGAAATATTTTCATTTTTAATCCGTTCATTTAAAAAGTTTGTAATTTCATCATGCTCTTCCTTTACTTGTTGTAAATAGGAAAGTGCTTGTTCATGATGTCCAAGTTGTAAAAGACCAGCAATGGTGTGCAATTTATTTTTATGCTCATGTGTTTGTACGCGTAATGCTTGTACAAATGCCTTAACACCTGTTAATTCCTCCGCAAGCTTTTTCACTTCTGTACGATCCTTAAACATGGCCACAGCTCCAACTGTTTTTCCGTTTACTTGTATAGGAATGCGATTACTCATAATACTGTGACCATTAATATAGAGCTCACGATTGAAAATAGGATGATCTAGCTCTAAAATCTCTGGTAATCGTGTATCGGGTAACACGTCAAAGATTTTCTTCCCTATTAATGTTGACGGTTGTTTGTGAACATCTAATATTTCACATGCTTTTTCATTAAATATTGTAATTGTCAATTCATTATCAATGGCAATAATCCCTTCATGCATCGCGTTAAAGGTTTCTGTTCGTTCTACATACATTTTAGCAATTTCATGGGGCTCTAGCCCAAACATTTGCTTTTTCATATGCAGCCCCAATGTATGAGCACCCAATGCACTAAAGAAAAGAGATAATAAAATTGTAATAATTAACTCTGTTTGAATAGATTGTAGCAACTCAGCAACAGTTAAAACACTATAACCTACTACTACTACACCTATTTGTTTTCCTTCATTACTCATGATTGGGACGAATGCTCGTACCATATCTCCATGTTCGCCGTGTGCAATAGATGTATAGTAATGCTCAGCAAACGCCGCGTTTAGATCACCTGACTGCGAAACTTGACCGATTTCTTCTGTATTTGGATGTGAGTACTTACGTCTATTCATATCAAGTACAACAATATACTGTGCACCATTTATATCACGTATTTCTTCCACTACAGGATTAATGTGTTGAGTAGCCTCGTTAAAATCATTATTATTTGAAATGTAGGTTTTAAGTTCAGGAAGCTGTGATACGGTCTTTGCCACAAGCAAAGCCTGATTTTCAAGCTTATCCTTCTGCTCATTCATTACAAACCCTAGCAAAAATGTACCACCTATACTAAAGGAGAGCATGAGAATAAAAAAAGTTAGAGACATAATTTTTCTCTTCATCGATAATTTTTGAAATTTCAAGATATTCTCCTCCTTATACTATATTTTAGCTTACTCCATATGTTAGAATAACAAAAACATCAGAAAATACGAATTAATTGGGTGTAATAGATGAAAAAATTTATTATTGGAACAATAGCAACCGTTTTACTGTTAACAATAGCAATAGGCGTTCAGCAAGATTTACTATTTGCCAAGCCTCTTCCCTATGATGATGAGCAAAAAGGCTTAGACACACAAATTACCATTCATTTAAGTCACGTTGTAGCTGAAAATACGCCAAAAGGACAGGCCGCAAGTAAATTCGCCGAGCTTGTTGAGGAAAAAACAAATGGCGAAGTGAAGGTACACGTCTACCCAAACTCCTCCTTGTTTAATGATGAAAACGAGTTTCAAGCTTTACAAAATGGAGAAGTAGAAATGATTATCCCTACTTTTTCAAAGATGACATCCTATCTACCAAATTGGCAGGTTCTTGATTTACCCTACCTTTTTAATACGGATGAAGAAGTTCATGAGGTTCTAACTGGATCGATTGGTGAACAATTGTTAAATGAGCTTGAGCCTTTTAAAATAAAGGGGCTAGGCTTTTGGCATAATGGCTTTAAACATTTAACCTCTGTCGATCACCCTATTCATACATTCGAGGATTTAAAAGGTTTACGAGTCCGTACAATGCCGAGTGAAACTCTTGAAAAGCAATTCGAGGCTGTTGGAGCAACACCAATCCCGATTTCCTTTAGCGAGGTTTTTACTGATTTAGAATCGCATGCCATTGATGCGCAGGAAAACACAGCGTCAAATATTTATTCTAAAGGTTTTTACAAAGTGCAGAAGCATATGACATTAACAAAGCATGGGATTTTAGGATATGCTGTTTTAATTAACGATAAATTTTGGGATTCATTACCTCCAAAAATCCAAAAACAGATTATGGAGGCTATGAAAGAAACAACAGACTGGCAATTTGAACAAGCTGTACAAATGAATGAAAAAGATTTGCAAAAATTAGAGCAACAAGATAACTTTGAAATTTATACGATGAGTGATCAGGAACGCCAACGCTTTAAAGAAAAGCTAGCACCTGTCTATGACTATTATAGAAACAATGTACAAAATAATGATGTTCTATCGGAAATTGAAAAAATTGTTTCCCCATAAGTATTTTGGGATCATCACTAAAACGTGTGATTGATTTCCGTTCCGGCTGGGGTCGTCTGTTGAGCCTAAAGGAGTCACCCAGCTGTAACGAAGGTCAACTTATATACAAAGCATACGTCTTAAAAAATGTCATCAACAACTTTATTTTTGTTCATTTATGATAAATCCTCACATTAAGTGGGGATTTTTCTTTTTGTATTATAATAGCTTTCAAAACTACAAAACTACTATAAAACAGCTTGAACCCTTGCTATCACTAGGTTTATTCATTTTTCAGCTAAAAATGACCAAAATGAACAATAGAAACATTACGGTCATAAAAGCTATTGTCGGAAAATTTCAGCTATGATAACCACATGAAAGCGTTCACAAAATTTTCATTACTAGTGTAAGGGGAGAACTTTATGCGTATAAATTTTAAAAACTTAACTGTACAAGTACTGATTGCTATTGTACTAGGTATTATTGTCGGTGCTGTGTTTCCAGAATTCGGAGCGCAGTTAAAAATATTAGCTGATATTTTTATTAAATTAATTAAGATGTTAATAGCTCCTATCATCTTCTTAACGGTTGTTATCGGAATTGGTAGTATGGGCGATGTAAAAAAAGTTGGTAAAATTGGTGGGAAGGCATTACTTTATTTTGAAATTGTCTCTACTTTCGCACTAGCGATTGGTTTAATCGTTGTCAATATTGTACAGCCAGGTAAAGGCTTTAATACAGAAGCTGCAAACGGTGCAGATGTTTCTCAATATACACAGGCTGCTGCTCAAACAGAGCATGGTTTTGGCGCATTTATTATGAATATCATTCCTGAAAATGTTGTCGGGGCACTTGCAAACGGAGAGTTATTACCCGTTTTATTCTCAGCTGTTTTATTCGGATTAGCTGCTGCTTCTATTGGAGAACCAGCTAAACCAGTTATTAAATTTTTCGAACAAGTAGCGGATATATTCTTTAAAATTGTTAATATGGTCATGAAGATTTCCCCGATTGGTGCATTTGGTGCTATGAGCTACACAATCGGAAATTTCGGTCTTAAATCACTTGGAAACTTAGGGTTTTTAATGCTATCCGTTTATGTTACGATGTTTATTTTTATCGTAGTCATCCTCGGCCTAATTACACGTTACTTTGGGTTCAATATTTTTAAGTTTATTAAGTATATTAAAGATGAAATTTTCATTGTTATCGGGACATCATCATCAGAATCTGCACTCCCTTCGATGATGCGCAAATTAGAAAACTATGGTTGCTCTAAACAGGTGGTTGGTCTTGTTGTGCCAACAGGATACTCCTTTAACTTAGATGGTACGTCTATTTACTTATCCATGGCGGCTATCTTCATCGCACAAGCTTATGGGGTTGATTTAGATATTTGGCATCAAATTACATTACTTGCTATTCTAATGCTGACATCTAAAGGTGCTGCTGGAGTAACAGGCTCAGGCTTTATTACGCTCGCGGCAACACTAGCGGCATTCCCAATGATTCCAGTAGAAGGAATTGCACTTTTAATTGGTGTCGACCGATTTATGTCAGAGGCTCGCGCCGTAACAAACTTAATTGGTAATGGTGTAGCAACAGTTGTCGTTTCAAAAATGGAGAAAGAATTCGATCCAGAGCAGGAAAAACGTGCTCTTGCAGGAGAAGCAATCATCAAATAATAAAATGAAAGGCTGTCCGAAAGTGAAATATTCACATTATCGGCCAGCCTTTTATTTTTCCTTTTCAATATGAAACCTCCTGTAATGCTTACTCGTATAGTAAGTAAATTGGAGGTTTTTATATGACTACATTTACCCTTACCTACCCAAAAGCTTTCGAAAGCTTTTCAAATATTCCTATTAAGAATGAACAAAATGAGACAGTATGTTTGCTACAAAAAGTTGAACGTTCATCCGTTGGAAAAGTAATGAATGCTGTCATACTAGTAGCTGCACAGCAGTCTTTACCACATCGTTATGAAACACGTTCTACTTTAGGTGCACCTCTTTTTCAAGTGCAATCCACACTATTGACAAAGGGTGTCAGCCATCAGCTTATCATGCCAGATGGATCCATTTTTCCAATTCAAAGGAAGACGGTTCAATTACTTGAATCCTCCTACTCTTTTACAATGGATGGACTCGCTTTTCGCTTTGAAAAAGATTTTACATCTACCGCCTATTTATATTGCAATGATGAGAAAATAGCAAGTGCTAGTAATATAGAAACTGATCTCGTACGTACTGGTGTAGCTTTTAAGCTTTTTAACTCAGATGATACGCTTTTTGTTGCTTTGCTAGCAACTCTGTATCAAGCATTATTCTCAATGAGTAATTAGAAATATCACCATAACGTGGGTTAACTTCCGTTCCGACTAGGCCTTTGCCGCTGACGCTTCGCTTTCGCACAGATAAAACAGTTGTTGCTGTCGCTTTGCTTTCGCACAGATAAAACAGTTGTTGCTGTCGCTTCGCTTTCGCACAGATAAAACAGTTGTTGCTGTCGCTTCGCTTTCGCACAGATAAAACAGTTGTTGCTGTCGCTTCGCTTTCGCACAGATAAAACAGTTGTTGCTGTCGCTTCGCTTTCGCTACAGAAAACATTTGTTGTTGTTGTCGCTACGCTTTCGAACAGATAAAACATTTGTCGCTGCCGCTTTGCTTTCGCGCAGATAAAACATTTGTTGCTGACGCTTCGCTTTCACACAGATAAAACATTTGTTGTCGCTGTCGCTTTGCTTTCGCTACAGAAAACATTTGTTGTCGCTTTCGCACAGAGTAAAGCTTCCTGGGGGCTTCTAGTCGGAACGAACGAAGATCAACATATACAGGACATATAGTTTCATAAATGGATCTCCGATTTTTGATGATGAACCATAAAGGCTGGGACAAAACCTCATTTTTCTGCAGCGAAAGTGGGGCGGAGCGCAACGGCAGTGACAAAAATCTTTAATGAGCTGCAGTTTTGAGATTTATCGAGAACTTTTGATTGTTTATCGACCAACTTTATCGATTTATCAACCAACTTTTTTAATTTATCAACCAACTTTTGCAAAATATCGACATCTCCCTTCATGTAACACTCTCTGGCCGCACTGATAATTTACGTCGCTTATGACATAAGCATATTTTTTATTGATGTATCGGGCTTTTTAAGGTTTTGACCAGTTTTCGTCCCAGCCACTATGATATTAAAAATTATTAAGTAGCTTTTTTATTGCATCTACCACTATCGAAGGTGCATCATTTTGTATGTAGTGCGCACTATTTTCTACGAGAATAAATTCACTTTGAGTAGAAATTTGCAGTATTTCTTTCTGCATTTTATTCCACAGTTCTTGAGATTCCTTCGTATAATGATGTTTGTTACCTGCAGAAAGAACAATTAACGGCATGTTTAATTTTTTCTGATGGTCTTTTAATTGTTTTAAGCTTTCCTTAAATTCTTTATAATTGCCTTCGTATACAAATTGTTTCTTATACGCCTCTTGAAATTCCCTTGTCATAGTGGGAAGGAATCTTTCTTGGTAGTCCTCTGGAGTAGAATCAACCAATAACAATCCCGCAATTTCATTTGGATATTTACTGGCATATAGCCTTGCATTTACTCCACCAAATGAATGACCTACAAATATATATGGAGGTGCTATCTCCAATTTAATAAGAAGCTCTTTCAGTTCCTTTACCATTTCTCGACTTGTTCTAGGATTTGAACTTTTTTCACTTTTACCAAGTCCTGCTCTATCGTAAACTAACACTTCTGTAAATGCTGACACATCAGAAATTATAGAAACCCACCCTTTAGAATAATCACCATATCCTGCATCCATAACCACTGTAGGTTTACCATTTTTTTCACCTATCAATTTAGCATACATTTTAACATCATTAATTGGTACAAACATTTCTTTAGACATATTATCGTTTCCTCTGTTTTTTAACTTAGATTTCATCGAGTAATCAAGAGCTAGTTCTGCTTTTGCTAGAATCATTCAATATATTCCGGGACGCGAAATAAATTCGCTTTGTTTTGACACTTTTATGCCATCCCTCTAAAAGAGGAGTACACTAAAGAGGTAGAAATACTATACTTTAGGAGGCATTTATTTATGGATACAAAAGCAGCAGACATTAAAAACTTGATGACATTAAACCTTCTTGTACAAATTCTAGAAGAACGCGGTATTATGACAGACAGGGAATTAAAGGAACGTCTCACTAATAACGTTAAGCTTTCCTCAATGGATGCAGATTTGAAAGAAAAAGTCATTGAAGAAATAAAACATTAATGGAATGGATGACATTCCCCAAAAAATGGCCGCTTCTTAAGTGATGAAAAAACTTTAAGCGGCCATTCTTATTAAATTCCTACCTTTAGTTCCTTCACATGCACAGCAGTTCCAGTGATCGAAATATTTAATGTCCCTTTTTCATTTTTCACATGAACATGGACACGTCCATCCTTGCCAAGTTCCTGACCTTGTTCGATGATTAGCGTTTTAGGCAATTGTGCTTGTCTATCAATATACTCTGCAAAATAAGCTCCCATAACACCAGAGGCAGTACCAGTCGTAATATCTTCAATTGTTCCAGAGTATGGAGATGAAAAATGCCTTGCATGCATATCAGCACTCTTATCAATTGCCTCTAAACAAAAAGGATGCAAGGATGCTTTAGGCATTTCTTCTAGGATCGCTGGAAAATCTGCAGATTGAGGCGTCATTTTTTCAAAGTATGATAAATTTTTAATAGGGATTAGCAATGTCCAAATTCCGGTACTTCCATAAACTATCGGTAATTCAGGATGTATCGCTTCCTCTGTAAGTCCTATTGATTGTGCAAGTTTAGATTTTGAACCGTTAAAGGCTTCAAACTGAGGCGTTGCATGTTGCATGGTGATGTAAATTTGTCCTGCTTGTTGTTCTTTTATCTCAATTGGAAGAATTCCTGCTTTCGTCTCAATCGTTAGTTTTGACTTATCTTCTAGTAAACCTTTTGTTTTTAGTGCATAAAGCGTTGCCATCGTAGCATGTCCACATAAATTCACCTCATGTCCTGGTGTGAAATAACGAATACGTAAATCTGCTTTATCCGATTTTAGTGCAAAGGCTGTTTCGTTAAAGCCTACTTGCTTAGCAATAGCTTGCATTTCTATTTCACTATACTGATCTCCCTCAACGACAACACCTGCTGGGTTACCTTTATTAGGTATCGTGCTAAACGCATCGTAATGATGAACTGTAACAATTTTCATATGCTTTTTCCTTTCTCTGTAATGCTCTCTAGAAAGGCGGATACTTTAGCGTGTACTACCAAGTCTTTCAAATGGCCACAATACAAATTCTGCTGTTCCTAAAATTTTATCCTGCGAAACAAATCCGACTTCCTGCTTTCGACTATCTATGCTTCTACGACGATTATCTCCAAGAACGAAAAAATGCCCCTCTGGTACAGTCATTTCACCTAATTGTTCCTCTAGGGTGAAATCATAAGTAAAATTACCTTTATCACGTAATGCTTCTTTATATTCAGTTAAATAAGGCTCATCATAAGCTTTTCCGTTTATATATAAAACATCATCTTTATAGGCTATATGATCACCTGGTAAACCGATAATTCTTTTAATAAAATTTTCATCTTCTTTTGCTTCAAAAACAATAATATCGAAGCGGTCATAATTTGAGATTCGTGGTCCCACTTTATTAACAATTACTTTATCTCCATTTTCAAAAGTTGGCTCCATTGAAGCACCTTGTACAGCTACAGGAGATACAATAAAATAACGGACGCCCATTGTTAAGATAATTGCTAGTCCAATTGCTTTAAACCATCCCCAAAATTCATTCCTTGTTTGTTTTTCTGTCACACTTTACACTCCAATCCTTCTACTCTAATATCCAATTGTCTTACATTAATGGATACGAATTTCCTGCTAAAAAGTTTCATAAGTTCAAAGCATCGAAGCGGAGACATGACACGTAGTGGTATTGAATGATGTGTACCTCAGCGATTCTAAAAAGTTTTTTCTTTAAAAAAAATTGAAAGAATTAGCACGGAAGCTCTTTTACCAAAAATATTGCTAGTAGATGGTGTTCGTTCTCTATGTTTTAAAAGCAATGAATTTGTTTCCGCATAAAAAAAGCAATATGCACTTTTTTCGGTACATACTGCTTAAAGCTCTTATCGAATTGTTTTTAATGCTGTTGCCCAAGGAATAAGTTGATCTAACATTTGATTTACTGAATCTGTTTGTACATCCTTTGGTTTAATTGTGCCGTTTTCGAAGTCTGTAAATAATGATAAAGCAGGATGTACACGAACATCTGCTACTAATAATTCACCAAGAATACCACGTAAATGTTCAGCTGCTCTTGCGCCACCAACAGAACCGTAAGAAACAATACCTGCTGCTTTATTATTCCATTCGTTACGTAAATAATCTAACGCATTTTTTAATGCACCCGTAATGGAATGGTTATATTCTGCAGCGATAAATACAAAACCATCACAGGCAGCGACTTTTTGTGACCAAGCAGCTACTCCTGAAGTATCTCCTCCTGGCTCACCTAGAAATGGTAATTTAAATTCAGCGATATCAATTATTTCATATTCGGCATCACCGCGTTTTTCTGCTACTGCCTTTACCCATTCTCCAACTTGTGGACTTAAACGCCCCTCACGTGTACTTCCTAATATAACCCCAATTTTCAACATATTACTCCTCCTCATTCATCCCTCAAATTGTGACCGAATCATTCATTTGAATTTAAAAACGGTTTTCCTAGCCATGTTGTACAGGAATCCATTCCTTTATTCAATGCATAGATGGTTAATTTATTTTGAATTAAATTATCTTCAATCCAAGATAAAAATATCATACATTTATAAAAATTTCCAATTATTTGATTCGGAATCAATTATGCCTCGGCATAATGTGTTTGGACACCCGAAAGAAGTTAATTATTTTATCTTAATTGGTCTTTCTAATGCTACAAGTTCTTCCTCAATCGATGCATATTGTCTTTCTACAACATATTTTGCATCCGAAATAGCCGTAT
Organism: Lysinibacillus sp. G4S2; assembly: GCF_030348505.1. Taxonomy (NCBI): domain Bacteria; kingdom Bacillati; phylum Bacillota; class Bacilli; order Caryophanales; family Bacillaceae; genus Lysinibacillus; species Lysinibacillus sp. G4S2. The sequence goes on from NZ_JAUCFJ010000002.1 coordinate 3,619,195, forward strand.
TATAAATATGCGGAGCAATGTTTTCCTTGATAAAGTCCAATACTCGCTCTGCTTCAAATTCTGTAATATCCTCATCTCGATTATTATAGAAAAAACGTTGAATATCAGCTATTATCGTTTCTTGCTGTTCTTTTGTTAAACGAATAAACATTCCACAACTCTCCTCTCATTGCAATTTATACTCACCTATCATATCACTCTAAAATTAATCCATGCATATACAAAAAGACTGAATTATATTAAATACTATAATTCAGTCTTCATATTCTCTATTATGTCAATTAATTAAAGAATCACAATAAATTATGTTGGGCTCTTCGGCAAAACGAGAGGTTGATTTCCCTTCCGGCGGCGCTTTCCTGGGGGCGTCGGATGAGCCGCTTCACTCGCGTTGTTATCTGACACCAGAATAACGTATAGTATTACAGCACTCGCCTTCGCTCTATATCCACATTCTACATTTTTTTAATTTACTGCTTCGTATCTTTATTATGAAGAAGTTGAATTTGATGATGATAGCATCATCGGGAGGTTAAGACAAACAAACATTGAATTTGAAGAGATTTAAAGAAAGATAACCTCTGGAATATTTCAATATTGGATCTTCATTTTGAAGAACGACAACCTCACTTGGAATAATGGAAAATTCAAGCGACCTAAGAGATATGTTTGTCAAAAGAGAAAATTAATATAATTTTAAAAGCCATCATTAAAGATTGAACTTTATCAAGTTTTGTTCAATTAATAACAAAACTTGATAATAGACCGGTAGCATAGGGTTCTCTAAAGAATTTATGAGTACTTAAATGTTCAAAATATTTTAAGTTTATTCTAACAACAGTTCTTTATTGCGATTTCGAAGAGAAAACAGTGAATGATTTTCTGAATTTCATCATTTTTTGTTCATTTAATGAAAAAAGTTGATTTTTAAATATTTATTGCTAATGATATGCTATTTATCATACCCGGGTAAAAGTAAGAGGTTGACTGATGTCCTGAATACACAGAAAATTCACACTCTTCCAAAGAACAGCGTTAATCAGTAATGGAGGTGATTTAAATGAACCCACATTTCCGTAATGGCGACCGCTAATATAGCGTGCTAGAACACTAAAAATATTGCAAAAATCCCTTTTATAAAAAACAAAACAGAAGAATCTACACTCTTTCTGTTTTGTTTCAATTCAAAAATAAGGTTTTAATTGGAGGAATATTTCTATGACCGAATTAAAGATAAAAAAGACTTTGCAGCCTTTAATTGTAGGAGAAAAAATAGTCTTTGGATTAGGCCAAGATGGAATCGAAAGATCAATAGAAAAAAGTGAAATGAACATTGATATTATAAAAGTATTAAATGGTGAGAAAGAACGTTCAGAATTAAAAATAAGCGAAGAAAAGTTTAATAATAAAATTAATGTTCTAAAGAATTTAGGTCTACTTACTACAAATGAATATGATAAAAAGTATAAATATTCACGTAATATAAACTTTTTCGAATGGATGGATATCTCGAATAATATAAACCCTTCCATTTATCAACAAAAATTAAATGAAGCACATGTTTTAATAGTTGGTTTAGGCGGAATTGGTTCGAATGTCTGCGAAATCTTAACTAGATTGGGTATTAAAACATTCACTATCATTGACAATGATGTTATAGACGAATCAAATTTAACTAGACAGGGTACATATTTCAAAGAAGATTTAGGAAAAAATAAAGCTGATATAGTTGATAAATATATAAAAAAAATAGATCCAAATGTAAATGTAAATAAAATTAATAAATACATATCTACCAAAGATGACTTAAAGGATATTTTCAAAGAATATAATTTTGATATTTCAATATGTTGTGCCGATACTCCAAAGTACAAAATTGACGTTTGGTTTGATGAATTGTCTATAGAATTTAATAAACCTTTTATTTCAGGATCATATGCTTCTACAGTTATAAATACATTTTGTATGAACCCAAATATAACAATTACAAGCTCTGAACTATATGGAGAACAAGGTGCTTCAAGAGAACAGCTTTTGGAAAACATATCATTCCCGACAAGTGTTATAGCTCCGATTACTTATATGGCTGCAGGATTAATTTCTTATCAAGCTCAAAGTGTCATTACACAACTAAATTATAAACCAGAGGCAATTCAAATCGACTTATTTGACTGGAACATATATAAATATGACCTTAGCAAAAAATAAAAACTTCATTTATTTAATTTCTGGAAGGTTAGCAACAAATTTCGGAGATAGCTTATATACAGTTGTTTTAACCTATATAACAATATCTATTTATAACTTTGGTGCCAGTGCTTTAGCTATCTTCGGATTAATAGCTTTTTTACCATCCTTAATGAATTTTGCCTTTGGAACTTTAATAGACAACTTTAAAAATAAAAAAAAATTATTAATTAGTTTCGAAATTATCCAATTAATATCTATAACTGGAATATTATTAACTGTGTACTTTAGATCAGATATAATATTAATTTTTTTATTGCATTTCATATTTTCATTTGCAAATACAATGATTTATCCAGCTCAATCAAGTTTTGTTCCAGAAATATTACAAAACAAAAAGGAAGATATTGAAAATTCCGTTTATATAATGAATATCACTAATAATACAGTTGATATAATATCAAACTTCCTCTCAGCAATTATTCTTATATATATGTCCGTAATAAGTATACTTGTACTTGATATATTTACTTTTGTATTATGTATAGCATTATTCTTAAAAATTTCGTATAAAAACATTGATAATACATCAATTAATGACAATCACTCTCAACAAAATCTTAATTACAAAGATAGCATTTTGTACTCATTTAAATATTTTTGGACAGAAAAAACACCTTCAAGAATTGTTGTAATGGAAGGTATTTTAAGTGGCCTTACAACCATGGTTATGCGAATTGTTGGTGTTTATCTAGTAATAATAAATATTGGAGTTGAATATTTAGGTATTCTTTTAGCTATCCAAAGGGGATCTGAGTTAATTGGAGTATTTCTCTCAAACCATATTAAGATGCCTTTTAAAAACTTTTTCATGATAGATTATCTGATTTCTGGTACAGCTATAACATTGATTGTCTTTACAGATAACATAGCAATAAAAACAGTTCTCTTTTCTTTAACATTTTTGTTAATTGGTATGTCAGGAACAGTTTATGGAAAAATGATCTATCATTTTTATGATTATAAACATATAGGTAAAGTTTCATCTGTAATAAATACAGTTTCTTCATCTGCCATTGTTGCATGTATGCTTATCCCTATGATTTATGACGATGTAGAAAAATTAATATTTATCACAGGAGTTATCACTATAGTATTTGGTTTATATCTTTTATTTTTTAACAAATCTAAAGATTCATTAGAAGACGTTTAAACGATGGCTTGGAACGGAAATTACCCTCATTTTTTGAGCACAACATTCTCAAAGATTTCCTTAAGCGTTTTATTTTCAACACAAAAAGGCTGAATTATATTACATAGATTAATTCAGCCTTTTTATTATTACTGGTTACATTTAAATGAATAGTTTGTTGATAGAAAACTCTTTTCCTTTGAGACGATAGCTTCTCCACCGTCTTTTTCACATTGCTCTGTCATTGCATCAATCTTTTTTGCATTCATCGAATTAGTCATAAATGTCATCCCTATTCCAAACACAGCAATCAGTAAACCAATCATAATCCATAACTTACCAGCTTTATTGCCAGCAGGTCTTTCACTCGACACATCTATTCCCCTCTCTTACACGAATAAAAACGGTTCTGTATGAATAGTAGACTGCACAAATTCAACAATAAATTTTTTATCCTCACACATTTTTGCCATCTTTTTAGCTACACCGGCAATCATCACTTTTTCCACATGATGACCTGGATCCACAATTTGAAGACCAATTGCTTGAGCGTCCTGTGCAGTATGGAAATACATATCTCCTGTTAAAAATACATCTGCTCCTGCACGCTTTGCAGAATAGATATATTTATTGCCGTCGCCACCGACAAGCGCAACTTTTTTCACTTTCGACTGTAAATCACCAACAACTCGGACAGCTGGTACATCTAGCTGCTGCTTTACAAATTGAGTAAATTCATGAAGGGTCATTTCTTGTGGTAAGAAGCCTACACGTCCTAAGCCCATTACATTTGTCTGCTGGTCTAGGCGAATGATATCATAGGCAGGCTCTTCATATGGATGTGCGTTTAACATTACCTTTAATACACGATTGTTTATAGATTCCGGAAATACCACTTCCACCTTCACTTCTTCTTCAACATGTAACTCACCAATAGAACCTACATGTGGATTTGCACCTGCTAGTGCACGGAAACGCCCTTCTCCCAACGTAGTATAGCTACATGCTTCATAATCACCAATACGACCTGCTCCAGCCTTTGCTAATGCCTCACGTAGAGCATCTGCATTGGCAGTCGGTATAAAAACAGCTAGCTTCAGCATATTTTCCGCATATGTTTCTTCTAAAATAGATCGATTTTCAAGCTGTAGAGCATCTGCTAGTAAATCATTGACACCACCTTCAGCTACATCTAGATTCGTATGTGCTGCATAAACGGCAATATCATTTTTGATAAGCTTTTCATATAAACGTCCAGCTGGATTGTCAGTACGAATATTCGCTAAACGTCTGAATATTGGTGGATGGTGTGCAATTATTAATTCACAACCTTGCTCGATTGCCTCTTGCGCCACCGCTTCATTAACATCCAACGTGACTAATACTTTACTGACAGGCTTGTTTAATGTGCCAATAGCAAGCCCAATTGGATCATTTTCCATACAAGCAAGCTTTTTGGGTGACCATGATTCGAATAATTGGATAATTTCCTGACCGTTTACTGTCTTCATCTCACAAAACCCCTTCCACTAAACTAAGTAGTGCGCCTAACTCTGCACGTTTTTCATCAATTTCAGGTGTTTGATCTGCCCCTTCAATGGACTTTAATACACGTTGCCAATTTTCTTTTTCACGCGACCATTTTTCAATAAATGCTGGTGATTTTCGCTGCATTAATTTTGGTCCAAATAAAATTTCTGGGTCTGTTAACTTCATTGGACCTCTTTGTAATACAAGAATTTCGTAAATTTTTTCGTCTTCTTCTAAAATCTCTTCATCCTGTATTGCCCAATTATGTGCTAAAGCCCATTCGCGTATCACCTTAGCATGAATATTCGGTTGCAAAATAAGACGTGTTACCCCTTGCAGCTTTTCAGGGTGCTTCTCTAAAATGGAAACAATAAGAGGTCCCCCCATTCCAGCAATAGTAACTGTATCTACGTGATCAGTTGTTTCCACTGCCGCTAAACCACTTGCAAGACGCACCGTAATTTTTTCTGTTAACCCTTCTTTTTGCACTTGTCCAACTGCTGATTCAAAAGGTCCTTTCACAACTTCCCCTGCTACCGCAGAAGAAGCAATACCTTTATGAATTAAGTAGCATGGTAAATATGCATGGTCGCTACCAATATCAGCTACAACTGCACCTGAGGGAACAAATTTTGCTACTGTTTCTAATCGTTTTGATAATTTCTGTGCGTTCATTTTTTACCGCCTGCCTTATATAGAGTCCATTCTTAGTATGTATGATGTCGTGAAAAAAAACAAATGGAGTTGCCTCAAATTTTGAGCAACCCCATGTTTCATTTGAAATGAAGATAAAATAAATTGTAGCTGTACTAATTACGCAATTTAACGCTTTTTTAGTACAGCTACTTTTTTTACTATTTTAGAGTTGAAATGTACTTAGCGATTTCTTTTGCTTCCGCTTCAGTTTTCATTCCAGGTTGCATTGGAGTTCCTTCGATACCGTTAGTTAAAACGTCAACGATACGAGCCTCATCTAAGCCATGTAAGTTTGGACCTACAGAACCTTTTAAGTCACCACCGTGACAGCCAATACAAGATTGTACTAAAGCTGAACCGTCATCAGTAGCTTCAGTCTTTTCGCCACCGCCCTCTTTTTCAGCAGCAATTTCTTTTTTGTCTCCTGAACCTGTTAAAGACATGAAGAAAATAAGACCAATACCAAATGCAAGAATTAAGATGTAAGGAACGACTGGATTGTTTTTCATATGTTTCCCCTCCTCATTGTAAATCTACTTCTATTATAATATAGAATCAGTCAACACCTAATATTGTACTTCATTAACCATGAAACGAAAAGCCCTATTCGCTAAGTTTTCCTTTGTTTGTAACAAATTCGACATTTCTGTAACTATTGGATAAAATATGTCTTGAAATCGCCAATATTTGGACTATCTATTAAAAATCTAGCTTCTTCACACAGTTATTTTTCCACTCTTTACGCTTTCATATACCTGAAATTAAAACAATTAATTAACTAAATAAGCTATACTATTATCTCAAAATACTATTATTCTATGATGAACAAGGTTTTTCCCAAAAAAAGAGATGCAAAAAAGAATCTGTAAGCTATATGAAAGCAAACAGATTCCCGTCATTAAAAAGAAGTTATACAAGGTGAATTCTTATGATAAGTTTATGATATAGTAGCCAATCAGTGCTAGTAATCCTAGAACACCTGAGACCGTGAAATAAAATAGCTTCATTTTTATACCTGACCAAAGCCAAACACCGCAATTTGCTGCAATCAAGCAAAACAATGCAATATTATTTCCATTAAAATATGTAGTGTAAATACGAATAGACATACTAAATAACAAAACCGCTGCTAATAAATGAAAAATAGGAGCTAATAAATCATTTTTCTGTGCCACCCGAAACGCTGTAATGAATAATGCTAGTGTAGCTATTCCAACGATTACCGTTAAAATTAACATTAATGAGGTTATTGTAAAATAGATAAACAGAAGAGCAATTATAGCGATACATATACCTGCAATTAAAAGTACCAACTTTCTCTTTTCTGAAGGTATTATAGCTTGTTTATGATGTATTGGATCTAGCTCCTCAAGATCAGCTCCTTCTGCGTAAAGAGCCGCTAAAAAGTCACAGTAGTGCTCCGGTAATAGCTTGTTCTGCTTCCAAAACAAAATCTCATTTAAGATTATTTTTTTTCGAGGATTTGTCATAGTGTTTACTCCAAACATTGCTTGATAATGGTTGTTATTACAATTTTATCTCAAAATCTTCAAAAACACATCTGTAAAAAGTAGCAAAAATATTAAAATTGTCTCATTCAAATTACTCGATATAAGTAATTATTGAAATAATATTTACTATGATTGAGATGAGATGAGAAAAAGGTTGGAGAGTAATTTAAGATTGAAGGGTTTTTTGGTGAGAAGGGGTTTCTACGGGCGCGCGGATTTTCGCTTCGCTTCCGCGGGTATTCTTCCCCGGCGCGCGGGTATTTCCTTCGCTTCCGCGGGTATTCTCCATCGGCGCGCGGGTATTTGCTTTGCTTCCTCGGGTATTCGCTTCGTTTCTGCGGGTATTTTCCCCTGGCGCGCGGGTATTCTCCCTGGGCGCGGATATTCGCTTCGCTTCCGCGGGTATTCTCCTCCGGCGCGCGGGTATTTCCTTCCCTTCCGCGGGTATTCTCCTCCGGCGCGCGGGTATTCGCTTCGCTTCTGCGGGTATTCTTCCCGAGCGCGGATTTTCGCTTCGCTTCCGCGGGTATTCTCCATCGGCCCGCGGGTATTTCCTTCCCTTCCGCGGATATTCTCCTAGTTTAATGTTCAGGTCGGTATAATAAGAGTTTAAAAAAGGGCCTTCCAATTAGTCATCACTAATTGGATAGCCCCAACATGTTTATCTTTATTCTAAGAAATCTTTTAAACGTTTGCTGCGAGAAGGGTGGCGTAGTTTTCGAAGCGCCTTCGCTTCAATTTGGCGAATACGTTCACGTGTTACACCAAATACTTTCCCTACTTCTTCTAATGTACGTGTGCGACCATCATCTAAACCGAAACGTAGGCGAAGAACATTTTCTTCACGGTCAGTTAATGTATCTAACACATCTTCTAGCTGCTCTTTTAACAATTCATATGCTGCATGGTCAGATGGAGATTGAGCTTCAGAATCCTCAATAAAGTCTCCTAAATGTGAATCGTCCTCTTCTCCAATTGGTGTTTCTAGAGATACTGGTTCTTGCGCAATTTTTAAAATTTCGCGTACTTTTTCAGGTGTTAAATCCATTTCTTCACCAATTTCTTCTGGAGATGGCTCGCGACCTAAGTCTTGTAATAATTGGCGCTGTACACGAATTAATTTATTAATTGTTTCAACCATATGCACTGGAATACGGATTGTACGTGCTTGGTCTGCAATTGCACGTGTAATTGCTTGACGAATCCACCATGTTGCATATGTGGAGAATTTAAAGCCTTTACGGTAGTCAAATTTCTCAACAGCCTTGATAAGCCCCATATTCCCCTCTTGAATTAAATCAAGGAATAGCATACCACGGCCAACATATCGCTTCGCAATCGATACAACAAGACGTAAGTTTGCTTCTGCTAGGCGTTTACGAGCTTCCTCGTCACCTTGCTCAATACGCTCCGCTAATGCGATTTCTTGCTCGGCAGAAAGTAAATCAACTCGCCCAATTTCTTTTAAATACATGCGTACAGGGTCATTTATTTTAACACCTGGTGGTACACTCAAATCATTTAAATCGAAAGTCTCTTCAGATGCTTCTTCTTTCATTAAGCTTTCTTCTTCAAATTCTTCTTTTCCGATAATTTGAATGTCTTTATTCTTTTCAAGATCCTCAGCAAAGTGGAAAATCTCTTCATTCTCCAATTCATAAGGCGCTAGTTTCTCTGAAATTTCTTTCATCGAAATTTCACCTTCTGTTTTTGCTTTTTCTTGTAGTATTTTTTTTGCTTCATCTAATGTAATTTCTACTTCTACCTCTTTTGAACGTTCTGACTTGTCCGCCATAAACCTTCCTCCTTCTAAACAACCGAATCGGGTTAAATCGCCGATAACGATTTTCTTAAATGAATAATCTGTTGGGCGATTTCAAGTGCACGTACATACTCATGCATCTTCTCCGCTTCCTTTGACTCATGCATCTTTTGTTGAATTTCTTGCTCAATTCTATATTTATGCAGCTGACGTATTGAGTCTGTGACCTCCGCTTCTGCTTGGTCGGGGTCTCGTTCTACTAAAGCCGCTTCCATAACAATTTTTCGTAATTCTGAGTCATCTAATATCTCAACAAAACGCTGATAATCAGGATGACCATATTCCTCATAAAATCCTACTAAGCGAACAAAAACTGCCATATAGGCATCTCGTACAAATGGCTCTTTTTGCTCACTACGTAATACCCTGTCCACTACATCTATATTATGAAGCATATGAGCTAGTAATAAACGTTCGGCACGTTCGGCTGCGTCCATAGGCTTATGTGACTGCGTGACCGGCATCGAAGGCGCCTGAACAGGCATTTCTACTTTTGTAGAACGTACCTGATTTGCCTCCAGCTTTCGGAACTGAGCATAAATTGCTTCTTCCGAGATATTTGTCTCATTCGATAGCTGTCTTATATACAAATCTCGTTCAACCGGTGAGGATCTACCTACCAATTGTTCAAGAACCTCTTGAATATATTGAAGCGTATCATTTTCAAATTGAAAGTTCTTATTTCGTCTAGCATGCATCATCATAAAAGCAATATACGCATGAGGATTTTCCAAAATTTGCTCTTTAAATGCTTGTCCACCTAAACTACGAATGTATTCATCGGGATCTAGCTTGTCTGGTAACACCGCAATATTGACTTTCATACGTTCCGTTTGGAGTAATTGTGCCGCTCTTTTTGCCGCATCAAACCCAGCATTATCACCGTCATAGCAAATCGTAATCTGCTCTACTAAGCGCTTTAGCTTTGTAATATGCTGATTCGTAAGCGAAGTACCCATTGTTGCTACGGCATTCGTTACACCAACAGAAGTTGCTGCTAAAACATCCATAAATCCTTCCATCAATACTACTTGACGATTTTTTCTGATTGAGGTTCGTGCTTTATCTAGGTTATATAGCACTTCACTCTTTTGAAATATTGGTGATTCTGGACTATTTAAATATTTTGCCTCTTCACCAGTCGATGAAAGGATTCGTCCTGAGAAGGCAATAATCTTTCCATTCTCATCACGAATAGGAAACATAATACGTCCTCTAAAACGATCAAAATAGCGCTCTTCCCCTTCTCGCTTGATGATTAAACCACTTTCTGCGATTTCTTGTAAGTTATAACCTTTTCTTTCAAGCAATATCGTTAATGCATCAAAGCTTGGAAGAGACCATCCAATGCTATTAGATTCTATAAGTTCCCTTGTAAATCCTCTTTCTAGCAAATAATTTAAAGGTTCTTCACCATCTTCCGTGTTTAACAGTAAATGATGAAAAAAATCTGCTGCAAAAGCGTGTGCTTCTTTCATCCTTTCTTCTGCTTTAGATACCTTTTTCGTTACTTCAGGTAAACTAGGCCCAACATCTAAGTGTATGCCAACACGTTCACCAAGTTTCACAACTGCGTCAGGAAAAGAAATACCTTCTATATCCATGACAAAAGTAATAGCATTCCCACCTGCACCACAACCAAAGCAATGAAAAATTTGTTTGTCAGATGACACAGAAAAAGAAGGCGTTTGTTCTCCATGAAAAGGACAGAGGCCAAACCAATTGCGCCCACGCTTTGTAAGCTGCATGTATTCGCTTATGACATCAACAATTTCCGATTGTGTACGAATCTGTTCAATCACTTCTTCTGGAATTTTCCCTGCCAAATCATCACCATCTTTAAATTACGTACTAAAACACAATTCGCTATCCGATTTAAAAATCCTTTATTTCTCGACAAAAAAATAGGATTTTTCTCTTTATAAATATTTTTACCACAATTTTATTATTATAAAACATAAATTAGTTTTTATCTATACTATTTTCAAAACCGACTCAAAAAAACCGCCTCTTACAACCGAGGTGGTTTATCGACATTCATTTCTTATTTACAGGTCGAGATATACTCAATAATAACATTTGCTGTTTCTTCTACAGCCTTGTTTGTTACATCAATAACCTTACAACCAATTTTACCGACAATTTTTTCAAAATGCTGGATTTCTTCTAATATACGCTTATGTTGCGCATAAATCGCATCGTCATTCAATCCAAGGGTCATTAATCTTTCTTTTCTAATTGAGTTTAATTTATCAGGAGAAATAATTAAACCGAAACATTTTTTTGGGTCAATCTTCAATAATTCTTCAGGTGGCTCTACTTCTGGTACTAAAGGTACATTCGCCACCTTATAACGTTTATGTGCTAAATATTGTGATAACGGTGTTTTAGAGGTACGAGAAACCCCAACGAGCACTATATCAGCCTGTAATAGACCACGTGGATCTCTACCATCATCATATTTTACTGCAAATTCAATAGCCTCAATTTTTTTAAAGTAATCATCATCTAGTTTATGAACGATTCCTGGTGCTTCTAGTGGAATCTCTTCCATAAATGTTGCCATTGTTTTTAAAGCAGGTCCTAAAATATCAATTGCATGTACCTTTTCTTGTTCACACAGTTCATGTAATAACGATCGCATCTCCTGTCGTACAAGCGTGTACACAATAACTGCCTGTTGTTTCTCCGCAAGACAAACAATTTTTCGGATGAGCTCCTCTGATTGAATATGAGGAAAACGCCGAATCACCGTGTTTTCCAAACCAGGTCGAAACTGGCTAATAACTGCTTTTGCTACTTGATCACCTGTTTCACCGACTGAATCAGATACAACAAAAACGCGTAGTCTTTTCATACTGTTCTCCTTCAAGTATTTAGACATTCTGTGCAAGTGATAAGAAAGCTCGTGTAATCGTCGTTTTTGTAAGACGACCGACGATTGTCAATCCGCCTTCCTGAGGCTCTACTACTGGTAACGAATCAACTTCTCGTTCAATTAGTTTATTCGCTGCGACAACTAAAGAATCTGATCTCTCACAGTACGAAATATTTGGCATACGTGTCATGATGATATGTACAGGGATTTTATTTAAATCCTGAGTACCAATACTTGTACGTAGTAAATCCTTGCGAGATAGTACCCCTGTCAAAAACTCATTCTTATCCACGACAAAGAGTGTTCCAACATCCTCTGAAAACATGAAGCAAATCGCATCATAAACAGTCATTGTTTCTGGTACTACAACAGGTCCTGAATGAAAATCTTTCACCTTTAAATTGTTAATACTATCCGTCAATGTAGCGGATGTTTTTTTACCTGAATAGAAATAGCCAACACGTGGTCTAGCATCTAAAAAGCCCGCCATTGTGAGTATAGCTAAATCTGGTCTTAAAGTCGCTCTTGTCAGACTGAGACGTTCTGCAATATGTTCGCCTGTGATCGGGCCGTTTTCTTTCACAATTTGTAAAATGTCTTCCTGACGTTTATTGAGTTCGATTGGACTCACCGCCTCAAATCTAATAGTGTTATACTTATGCTCAATTATTATATACTATTTTAATAATTATTGCGAAGAAAAGAACTACATGCTACAATATTGACACATACGCTTGCTCTAGTTGTATTTTCGAGCGATTTGCGTTATACAGGCGATGACGGGAAAAAAAGTATCTGTTCCATTTTAAAGCGAGTAGAAGATGGTGAAAGTCTACGTAGTAACAGAGAAAAGGCACTCCTTGAGCTAACTTTTTGAAAAGAGGTTTTAAACATCACGTTTAAAACAATCAGGGTGGAACCGCGGGTTTTAGCACTCGTCCCTGGGCATTTATTGTGCCCGGAGACGGGTGCTATTTTTAATTTAGTTCTTACTAAATTAAGAAATATCTCTGGCGAATTTGTTGATCAGTTTTATTAATTCGCTGAAAACTATGAAGGAGGCTATTTTTATGGCTAACAAATCAATGGAAACAATCGTATCATTAGCAAAGCATCGCGGCTTTGTCTTCCCTGGTTCTGAAATCTATGGAGGCTTAGCAAACACTTGGGATTACGGTCCACTAGGTGTTGAATTAAAAAACAATGTTAAAAAAGCATGGTGGCAAAAATTTGTCCAAGAATCAGAGCACAATGTTGGTATAGATGCTGCCATTTTAATGAACCCAAAAGCTTGGGTGGCTTCTGGTCACGTTGGTAACTTTAATGACCCAATGGTTGATTGTAAAGCATGTAAAGCGCGCCATCGTGCTGATAAAATCATCGAAGACGCTGCGCTAGCTAAAGGCGATGAAATCATTGTCGATGGTATGACATTTGACCAAATGAAAGAAACGATGGTTAAGTATGACGTAGTTTGCCCAGATTGTGGTAAAGCTGATTTTACAGATATTCGTCAATTCAATTTAATGTTTAAAACATTCCAAGGTGTAACTGAATCTTCTACTAATGAAATTTATTTACGCCCAGAAACTGCACAAGGTATTTTCGTAAACTTCAAAAACGTACAACGCTCTATGCGTAAACGTACACCATTCGGTATTGCTCAAATCGGTAAATCATTCCGTAACGAAATTACTCCAGGTAACTTCACATTCCGTACGCGTGAATTTGAACAAATGGAGCTTGAATTTTTCTGCAAGCCAGGTGAAGATCTTGAATGGCACGCATACTGGAAAGAATTTTGTAAAAACTGGTTGTTAAACTTAGGAATGAAAGAAGAGTCTATGCGTCTTCGCGATCATGAGGAAGATGAATTGTCTCACTATTCAAATGCTACAACTGATATCGAATTTAAATTCCCATTCGGTTGGGGCGAACTTTGGGGCGTAGCGGATCGCACAGATTACGATTTAAAACAGCATATGGAGCATTCTGGTGAAGATTTCACTTACATCGATCCAGTATCGAACGAACGTTATGTTCCATATTGCATCGAGCCATCTTTAGGTGCAGACCGTGTAACATTAGCATTCCTTTGCGATGCTTATGACGAAGAAGAGCTTGAAGGCGATGATAAACGTACAGTTTTACGCTTCCACCCTGCTCTAGCACCATTTAAAGCTGCAGTCCTACCACTTTCTAAAAAGCTTTCAGATGAGGCTACTGATGTTTGGGCAGAGCTTCGCAAAGCATTCCCAGTTGACTTTGACGAGTCACAATCAATCGGTAAACGTTATCGTCGACAAGATGAAATCGGTACACCATTCTGTATCACATACGACTTCGACTCAAAAGAGGATGGTCAAGTAACAGTACGTCATCGTGATTCAATGTCTCAAGTGCGTATGCCTATTACAGAAGTTAAAGCATACATTGAAAAACACCTTCAATTCTAATTTAATACGTATATATGGAGGGAGTCGCTTATCATGCGACTCCTCTTTAAATGCACGCCGCTTCGCTTTTGCACATAAAACACCTTTGTTCCAAGCAACTCATCAGATTTTCCCAGTCGGAACGGAGATCAACCCCACATTATAGTGATAGCTAATTTTTTACAGGATAGTATTCCCTCTATTCTCACCTTCATCTTTTTGATATAAATAAAGTATTATAGTTAATCTTTAAATAACAACAATTCACTACAATTCCAATCTATTAACATTCAATCTCCCAGCATCAATACTAAAATCTGTTCCAGACAAAAAAGTATTGTGACTATAAAAACATATGGAGAGACGAGTGCCCCTGTTTTTGCGATCCCATAGGTATAAGTGACAAGGAGGCTCAGGTCTCCCTCACTGAAAGCATCCTTACGTAACAGAAAGTGCAGTTAAATACATATTTTGGTGAAGAGTCAACGTCTGGAAGTTTGAAATTGTAAATGGTAGGATTATAGCAAAAGGCAATACTATAAAATTTTTTTGACTAACTTTGGAGGAAATAATTTGAAGAATCATCGTTTTTATCAAATCGCAATGGCCTCAGCACTAGTAACAAGTGCTATTGTAATTGCACCCTCGGCAACTGCTGCATCAGTATTCCCCGATGTAAATGCATCAACAGAGGAAGGTAAGGCTATTATTAACTTAGCCGGACGTGGCATTATTTCAGGCTACCCAGATGGCACATTTAAACCTGCTAATCTAATTACTCGTTCACAAGCGGCAAAAATTTTGGCCGGAATTTTAAAGCTCGATACGGTTCATGTAAAAAACCCTAATTTTAAGGATATAAAACCTGGCGATGAAAACTATGGTGCGATCGCTGCTTTAGCAAATGCAGGCATTATTAGTGGCTCCAATGGCTATTTCTACCCAACTAAAAATATTACACGTGGACAAATGTCAAAAATGATTGTGAAAGGTTTTCATTTACCAATCACAAATGGCGTTGACATTCCTTTCAATGATGTCAAGGCAGGCAGTGAATACGAACCCTATATAAAAACACTATTTGCCAACAGCATAACAAAAGGTACAACTCCTACTACCTTTGGACCGCAAAGTAATGTAAAACGCTCCCAGTTAGCATCGTTTGTTGTACGTGCTGAAAATGCTCAAGGTAACTCTACCGTTTATGCTAGTCAATTTAATCAAGACTATATCTTCGCTTCTTATGGCGGCATTAAGCCTGCAGAGGATATTTTTACCTGGGATGAAGATGAAGAAGATTATCTGACGGAATCCATTACAATTAAACCACTAAAAGAAGGCACAGGAAAATTAGTAATTACGGGCTTTGAGGAAGATACTCAAGATTTAAAAGATTTCTTTTACTTAGTACATGTGAAAAATGTAAATGGAAAGCTGCAAACAACACTTCAAGAAGTGAATGAAGGGGATTATGTAGAAAACTTACCGCTCAACTTATCAGAAAGCGGTTTAAACTTTGTCCCTACAGAGGTAAGTATTCAAACAGCAGATGGTCAAGCCTTATCTCCTGAATTGTATAATTTTAAATCAACTAATAAAACAGCTACACTTTCTATCTATAAAAATGGGCAATATACGCTAACATTCAGTAATGGTACACAACAACAAACGATGGTAGCTGATGTCGATACGTATGATTTCGTGCGCAGTATTGATTTGTACCAAATTACAGATGAGTTAGCGTTTTCAAATGAGGATCTATCGTTCGAGCCAACAAGTGTTGCTTTAGAAAAGTTAAATTTTGAGCCAGCAGCTGTGAAAGCTTCGATAAAGGAAAACAAAGTAAATGTTACACCACTAGCAGAAGGCACTTCTATTTTACATATTACAGGTAAAAATGGTGAAACTGCATACCTATATATTGAATTTCTAAAAATCGCTAATAAATGGGCTACTTCTTACGAATTTATGGATGATCAAGAAGAATTTTAAAGTAAAATGCCAGAAGATCAATGTTAATGGTCTTCTGGCGTTTTTTCTTGATCGGCACTTGTTCTTAACTGTAATTCAGGCGTTCTCTCAAGCTGCTCGATAAATTTTTTAGTCTTAAAACGAATTCCTGTTTGCTCTTCATAAATTGTTGAAATTATTTTTTTTATAAAATACTTTGTTTCTTTTTTTAATTCTAATTTCCCAATCTGGTCAATCGGTACAGTATAGAACATTCGAATAAGCTTAAGCTGAGTCGGTGTCAATCGAATGATATAGGGATCATGATGATAACAGCGATGACATAAAAAGCCTCCCTGTGT
Source organism: Lysinibacillus sp. G4S2 (assembly GCF_030348505.1). Classification (NCBI taxonomy): domain Bacteria; kingdom Bacillati; phylum Bacillota; class Bacilli; order Caryophanales; family Bacillaceae; genus Lysinibacillus; species Lysinibacillus sp. G4S2. Next base: position 3,635,758 of record NZ_JAUCFJ010000002.1, read on the forward strand.
AAAGGAAAATGCAAATTCACCATCGACTGAACCACAAGTAGCACACGCATGTAATATAGGCTGCACTCCTGTATAGGGGAGCATTTTCCATTCTACGAATAATGTAATAGCCTCTGGGTCATAACCTTCCTCAATTGCTTGTAATGCTTGTAGGAGCACATCGAATGCAAATGGCTCAGCTTTTCCTTCTTCTACTACACGTTCGACAAGTTCCATTATATAACTTGCATATGCCGTTGCCATGATATCCTCACGAATATGGCGCATTGAATTAAGATGCTCACCTTGTTGCATTGTCCCCATACCAGTATGATGCTGTACCATAAACATGCCATACGTGAACGGCTGTGTCACAGATGCTAATCTACTGGAAGGCTTCTTGGCACCTCGAGCCATCGTAGCAACCTTCCCTGCTTCTTTAGTTAATAATGTGACAATTTTATTTGATTCCCCATAAGCTCGTACCTTTAGGACAATTCCTTCCCATTTATAAAGCACTAGTCCTCCTCCTTTCTACAAGCTTCGCATGAAAATAGAGCTCTCCAATAAATTATTGGACAGCTCCATTTAAAACTACAGCGACAAATAGGAATGCTGTAAAGTTGTTTCGAACATGATGTTGGTCACTCAGTAGTGCGTTGTTGTTGTTGTTGCTGTCGCTTCGCTTTCGCACAGTTAAATTGCCACAGGACGTGGCGTTTTTAGACTGAGTTCCTCTATTTCAGCGGATGTTTGGACACCCGCTGAAAGAAGTTAATATTCATCATCACGGAAACCGAAGTCGCGTAAATGTGTTGATTTATTTCGCCAATCCTTCTGTACCTTTACCCAAAGCTCTAAATACACTTTTGAACCAAGAAGCATCTCAATATCTTTTCGTGCACGAATTCCTACTTCTTTTAATAAGGCCCCGCGTTTACCAATAACAATCCCTTTTTGAGAATCTCTTTCCACGATAATTGTTGCCGCCACACGAATTTTATCTTCATTTTCTTCATCACGGCGAATTTTATCAATGACAACAGCAATGGAATGAGGAATTTCTTCGCGTGTTAAATGTAACACCTTTTCACGAATTAACTCTGAAATAATAAATCGCTCAGGATGATCCGTAACTTGATCTGCTGGATAATATTGCGGACCCTCCGGTAAGTATTTCGTTAATGTCGCCAATAGATTATCTACGTTATTTCCTTGTAAAGCTGAAATGGGAACTATTTCTGCAAAATCATAACGATCTTTGTAGCTTTCAATTATCCCCATTAATTCATCAGGATGAATTTGATCTATTTTATTGATAACTAGGAATACAGGGGTTGGATTACCCGCCAACATTTCTAGGATGAATTCGTCACCCTTTCCAAGTTTCTGCTCTGCATTTACCATGAACATAATAACATCCACTTCACGCAATGTATTTTTAGAAACCTTTAGCATAAAATCCCCTAGCTTATGTTTCGGCTTATGGATTCCTGGTGTATCTATAAAAATCATTTGGCTATCATTTGATGTTAGTACACCTTGTACTTTATTTCGTGTTGTTTGTGGTTTATCACTCATAATCGCAATTTTTTGACCAATAACACGGTTTAAAAATGTTGATTTCCCTACATTTGGTCGACCGATTATGGAGATAAATCCTGACTTATAGCCATTATTATTTTCCAGCATTCTCTAAATCCTCCGTTGTAAATGCAAACGGTAGTAATTCGCCTACAGACGTTACCGTGACATCACCTTTTAAGTTTGTTAAATATACAGGCATAGATGGCTTGCAAAATTCCATCATCACTTGACGACAAGCTCCACATGGCGCACAAGGTCCATCCGTATCAGCTACAATAGCAATCGCCTCAAAATCATAAATACCTTCTGACACAGCTTTGAAAAATGCTGTACGCTCAGCACAATTGGTCATACTATAGCCAGCATTTTCAATATTGCAGCCATGAATAACCTCTCCATTTTTCGTTAAAATCGCCGCGCCAACTTTAAATTTTGAATAAGGTACATAAGCCTTTTCACGCGCTTTTTTTGATTCTTCTAGTAATGCATGCATATCAATTGTCATCAATGTTCTCCTCTACTTAATCAATTTCACCTTGGCGTAATTGCGTCCGGATTTTGAGTTGTGTCCGCACAATTCAAAATCCGTGACATCCGCCTGAGTGAAGATAAAATATTTCCCCAGCACAATCGCAATTACTCTATACCGATTAATGAATTTATTAAGTTAAAACCATTTCGGTATAAAGATGAGTAATCCGATTATAGCACTGAATATCGCAAATACAAGCACTGCACCCGCTGCAAGATCTTTAGCTTGTTTAGCAAGTGGGTGTATTTTTGGCGAAGCTAAATCCACTACTCGCTCAATTGCAGTATTAACTATTTCAAGCGCAAACATTAGTGCTATTAATAGTAGCACAATATACCACTCCACACGTGATAAACCTGTAAAATAGCCAGCAATTAAAACAATTCCTGCACTTAGCAAGTGAGACTTAAAGTTTTGCTCTTTACAGGCTAAAACGATACCTTCAAAGGCATAACCAAAAGATCGGATATATTTGCGAACATTCATTTAATCTCGTCCTAAGCCAAAAGACTGTAAAATTTCATCCTGCTTACCGAACATAACTTTTTCATCTTCTGGTACCATATGATCATAGCCAAGTAGATGTAAAAAACCATGAACCGCTAAAAAGCCTAATTCTCGTTCAAAAGTATGCCCATATTCCTCTGCTTGTTCTTTTGTACGATCCGTCGAAATAATAATATCTCCTAAAACACGAGGCATCCCTTCAAATGTTACTTCCATTTCTCCTTCACCTAATTCCTCCAGAGCAAATGAGATAACATCTGTAGGTTGATCCTTGTCACGATATTCTCGGTTTATTTCTTGAATCGCTTCATTTGTAACAAACGTCACCGACACTTCTGTTTCTGGCTCAATATCTTCTATTTTTGCAGCATGCTGTAAAAGCTTTCCAACAAGCTCCATATGCTCCGCAGTTACTTCATTTGTTTCATCTGTAAAATCAATTGTTAAAATCATAGATCCTCCTTCTTATCTGCCTTTGGATATTCAATACGTGAGTGGAAAATTCCATTCAACGTTTCACAAAGTACTCGCTCTATACATTTTAACTCTTTTATCGAAATATCGCATTCATCAAACTGATTATCTTGTACTCGATCATCAATAATTGCGCGTACCAATTTTTTTATTTTTTCTGCATTCGGTTCTTTCATCGATCGAACCGCTGCCTCAACGCTGTCTGCAACACTAATAACTGCTGCTTCCTTCGTTTGTGGTTTTGGACCTGGATATCTGTAAGTTGTTTCTTCTATACATTTTCCTTCTTCCTTCGCTTTAAAGTAGAAGTATTTTAAAAGACTAGTCCCGTGATGTTGCAAGGCAATATCAATAATCTCCTGTGGCATCTTATAACGATTTAGCATTTCAGCCCCATCCGTTGTATGTGCAATTATAATTTCTGCACTTGTTTCCGGGGGCAATGAATCATGCGGATTAATACCAGACATCTGATTCTCGATGAAAAAGGCAGGACGCTTCGTTTTGCCAATATCATGATAATAGCATCCTACACGTGCTAGTAATCCATCTGCTCCAATTTCCTCACATGCCGCCTCTGCTAAGTTAGCCACCATTACACTATGATGATATGTTCCTGGGGATTCCATTAGTAATTTTTTCAACAATGGATGATTTGGGTTAGAAAGTTCAATTAATCGCAACGACGACAATAAACTAAATGCCGATTCAAAGAATGGTAAGAGCCCCATTGTGAGAGCACCTGAGAGTAGTGCCGATACCAATGCCGCGATAAAGTAAAACATCCACTCTGACAAACCATAAGTAGATTGTGTCATCAGTAAATAAAATGCGATAAACGACATATTCACTAACCCTATAACCCCTACTGCATGTAGAATATGCGAACGCTTTTCCACACTACGTAAAAAGAATAAGCTCGCAAAGCCTCCAAAAATAATATACAGTGTAATTTCCATCTGCATGACAGATGAATAACCCTCTTGGAAAATAACACCAGCCGATGCCGCTGTCATAACTGTAATAAGAACTGCAGCACGATCATCCACTAATAGCCTTACAAGCATTGTTGCCAGCGCTGTCGGGAAAAGGAATGCAACAGTAACATCAAAGCCACCTGAGACTAGGCTAATAAATTTCATTAGCAAGATGGATAAACTATAAACAATTACTGTCACCAATAAAGCCTTACGTTTCTTATTTTCATCCGCATCCGAACGTTCAAATAAAATAAACATGAACACCATTTGCAGTAGTATTAAAATAATAATACCTGCAATCGGTTTCATCGATGCTTTATTACTCACCATACCTAGAAGCTCTAATTGACGGAACGCCTCATTATCAATAATTTGTCCTTCCTGTACGATGACTTGACCTTGAAGAATTCGAGTAGGTTCAACCGATTCTTTTGCCTGGTCCTTTCGAATTTTCGTTTGTTCCTCATTAATCGTTTCATTTTCGATAATACTCATACGTCCAATTAAAACTACCGTATTAAATATTTTATCTGGATAGCCTCGTTGTCCGCGAATTTTTGTTTCAAAATCATTTTGAGCCACAAACAAATTTTCTGAGCGAATAGATTTTTGTAAATATTCCTGTACAAGTTTTGATAGTTGCGTACTTGTTCTTTTTAAATCTTCTTCACTTTGTATTAACAAACCTTCTAGCTGTGAATCAGTAAAAATAATTGGCATTTGATCTGAATCAATGGATTCAAATTTTTTTCGGAGTTGCTCGACTTGATCGCCAATCGGAACAGGTTCTTTCTTGCTAGCAACATCCTCTTTTACTTCAAGAACATAGTCAAATAAAGAAGTTACAATCGCTGCTCGCTGCTTAGCGACATCCTCGGAAAATTCATAAACTGGCTCAACAGCACTTGCTGCTTTTTCTCGCTCCTGTTGGGTTTTAAAAGTGTCTTCAATCGTTTTAGTAGATCGGACTGTTTCAGGCGCTAGTTGCAATGGTTTAAAATCATATGTAACACCTCTAACATTGCCATACATAAGAACAAATTGTAGGGCTCCTGTTAAGATGAGAACGACAATTAAAAAATAACGGAAACCAATAAGCTCTGTAAATTTTTGTAGTTGTTTCTCCATCTGGCACCTCCTCTATCTACCTACTATCATACCAATTCAAAAAACATTTTTCCCGAAAAATGTATAAGAAAGCAAAAAAACAGCTATACAAATTGTATAGCTGTCACATTTTTTCCATTTTAAAGACTTTCTCCCGAAGCGTGTAGTTGATTTCCGTTCCGACTGGGTGCTTTGTTGCTGACGCTTCGCTTTCGCTACAGAAAACATTTGCCGCTGACGCTTCGCTTTCGCTACAGAAAACATTTGTTGTTGCTGTCGCTACGCTTTCGCACAGAGCAAAGCTTCCTGGGGGGCGTCCGATGAGCCGATTCGCTTTCGGCGCAGACTTTCAAACCCCGTTGCACCTGCCGCTTCGCTTTCGGTGCAGACTTCTAAAAAACCGTTGCACCTGCCGCTTCGCTTTCGGTGCAGACTTCTAAAACCCGTTGCACCTGCCGCTTCGCTTTCGGTGCAGACTTCTAAAACCCGTTGCACCTGCCGCTTCGCTTTCGGTGCAGACTTCTAAAACCCGTTGCACCTGCCGCTTTGCTTTCGGTGCAGACTTTAATATGACTCCTAAGCGGTCATATTAAAGTTGCTGTTCTTCGTAGGCTTTGATGATTTTGGCTACGATTGGGTGGCGTACTACATCGCCTTGTTCTAAAATTTGGAAATGTATAGATTTTACATATTTTAGTGTGCGTTCTGCCACAATTAATCCAGATTCCGTATTTTTCGGTAGGTCGATTTGTGTTTTATCGCCTGTAATGACCATTTTTGAGCCAAAGCCTAGTCGCGTTAAAAACATCTTCATTTGCTGATGTGTCGTATTTTGAGCTTCATCTAAAATAACAAAGGCGTCATCTAATGTACGGCCGCGCATATACGCTAAAGGTGCAATTTCGATTGTGCCTCGTTCGATAAGTCGTTGAGTTTGTTCTGCCCCGTAAATATCGTTTAAAGCGTCATAAAGAGGGCGTAAATATGGATCTACCTTTTCCTTCAAATCTCCTGGAAGAAAGCCTAATGACTCTCCTGCCTCTACTGCAGGGCGTGTTAAAATAATACGCTTAACGTGCCCATTTTTTAGTGCTTGTGTTGCCATGACTACCGCTAAATACGTTTTCCCAGTACCAGCTGGACCGATACCAAAAACAACGTCTTTGTGACGGATTGCTTGTATGTATTCTCGTTGACCGATTGTTTTTGCACGGATAGGCTTTCCTTTCGTCGTGCGTGCTATTTCTTCATCATAAAGTTCTGCAAAATATTCGATTGTTCCTTTTTGTGTCATTTCAATAGCTGTTGCAACATCACGTTGATCAATATTAATTCCTTTGCGAATGACCTTCAAAAGAGCATGTAAAAGGTATGTCGCTTGTTCCTTCGCATCCTCTTCACCAGCAAGCTGAATTTGTTCACCACGTGTAATAATATGGACTTGTAAAGCCTCTTCGATTAATTTCATATTAGCATCTGAAATTCCGAGTAGCATGACCGCTTCGTTTGGATTATCCACTTGTAATACAGTTAAATGTTCTGACATAATCATTCTCCTTGTAGGCCTTGTATTGGACTGGCAATGTTTTCATTGACTAAAAATAGAACTTTCCCTTCAACTGTACCATTCCCCCACTTTACCTGTAAAAGGTTTTCTTTTTTTATAACCGTTTTAGTAGGTAATGAACGCAGCACCTTTTCATGAAGTAATGGAATGAGCATTGAATCTATTTTGGATTCATCAAGCTCTACTTGCATTTTTTTAGTATATTGTTCCTCAACAATCGATACATATGGATCGAGCCAATTAGGTAAATCTTTCTTTTGCACATAGTCAACTTTTTCTTTATGAATGCCTTTCACTAGTACACGCCATCGCTTCTGTTCTAGTGTTTCCATCGTTAGCTTTGTTGGAATTTTAAATGAACATTCAAGCCAATAATCAGCATAGACCTCTCCTTTAGCTCCAACAAAAACTTGATCTTCACCACTTTCAATTACCCCACTTACGAGAGTATCACCTTCGTATGCAGTATCGTTCACCGAAATTTTGCGTTCACCATTTTGAATATTAAAGTGAGTAATAACACCACTTTTTGTTGCCACTAAATGCGACGCTAGTTTTTCATTCGTTTGTTTAGTTTGTTTCGGGGACTCCTGAGATCGTAAAATTACACGTCCGCCATACTTTTCAATATGCACCCAGGAAAGATCTCGATGCTCTTCTAAAAGCTTCTGACGAATGACAGCATCTGAAGGTAAAGCTTTTTTAGACATGGGCGTTTCTAATTGAAATGTATCTTGAAAGGTCTTACCCAGACGTTGCTCCAACTCTGGTGAAGCCGCTTCAATGTCAACACGCCATATAACCTGTGCGCACAGTAATGGGATTAATATCATCATCGCAAGGCCAAGCAAGGTCCAAAGCTGTGCTCGAAAAACGTGAAGCTCATCAGCATAATAGACAGCCATTTTAAGTCGATAACGACTACGTACACGACGAATTTTTGGTAGATAATGCATAGTTGTTTCAAAGGCAACCTCTTGCTCACGAAAGACAACACGTTTTAATGGTACATGTTGTGCATGCAATGCTTGAATAAAAGGATGAACATTTTCGTGGCGCTTTATACGTATGATAATTGGCCGATTATTCCACATTATCGCTCACACCCATATCCTTTGTCATTTTCATATGAAGCTCCTGCAAATCCTCTACAGAAAGATGAAGCATTTCTTCTTTAAGAGCATTAATTTCCACTGATTTTCCACGCACAGTAATATGATAGTCGGCATAGATAAAAGAGCATGACGAAGCATCAGCATGTAGGAAACGATATGGGCCAATGATTTTTAATGTTTCATATTGTAATAATTCAAGTAGTGGCGTTAATTGAAATAGTTTTCTCATAAAAAATGCCTCCTTCTTCGGCAATATATGCATCGAAAAAGGAGGACATGCTGATTATTTTCTTTTTGCTTTAGGAGGGCCTAAAACCTCTGCCATTACTATAGCCTGCATTAATGATTTTTTAGACTTTGGTAATTGAAAGGCCGAATGTGATCCAGTTACTTCCACATCTTTTTTCCCTGCCGCCAAACGACCAATACTTTCTCTTTTCGTGGTACGACTAACTGTCTCAGTTGGGATTAACGGTTGTGCTGTATAACTTGGTACTTGCTCTTTTACTCTTTTTTCGACATTTTTCCTAAGCTCTTCTACTTTAGGCTGCCCATTCTTCCATTCCCCTAAAAATTCACGCGTAAAATCCTCAAAGCTTTGCGAATTAGCAGTAGGACGTTGTTGTTGAACCTCCTTAACTGGAGGCTCAACATGTGAATCTTTATTAAAAGGTGGCATTTGCTTTTGTTCTTTTTTATTTTTTGATTTCCCGAAAATAGAGCTGACTATGGCAATTATCGCAACTATAATTAATTGTTCCATTTATTAGTACCGCTCCTTTCCGTTTTTTTATGCGTTAGGTTCATTTGTTTCAGACTTATCTGAGCTTACTTTTGAAATGGAGTCTCGCATAGCTGTATCCGCTTGAATGTTTCGGTAGTTCATGTAATCCATAATACCAAGATTACCTGAGCGTAGAGCTTCTGCCATTGCCTGTGGTACTTCAGCTTCTGCTTCTACTACTTTCGCCTTCATCTCTTGTACACGCGCAATCATTTCTTGCTCGTTCGCTACGGCCATTGCACGACGTTCCTCGGCCTTCGCTTGGGCAATGTTTTTATCTGCCTGTGCTTGTTCAATTTGTAATTCTGCACCGATGTTTTTGCCGATATCAACGTCTGCAATATCGATCGATAAGATTTCAAACGCTGTACCAGAATCTAAGCCTTTTGCTAATACAGTTTGAGAAATCATATCAGGATTTTCAAGAACTGTCGTATGACTAGAGGCACTACCAATTGTAGAAACGATCCCTTCACCTACACGGGCAATAACCGTTTCTTCACCCGCACCACCGACTAAACGTTCAATGTTTGCGCGAACTGTAATACGTGCCTTCGCTTTTACTTCAATACCGTTCATAGCAACACCTGCAATAAATGGTGTTTCAATGACTTTCGGGTTAACAGACATTTGTACAGCTTCTAATACATCACGACCCGCTAAATCAATTGCCGCACAACGCTCAAATGTTAACTCGATATTTGCACGGTGAGCCGCGATTAACGCATTTACTACACGGTCAACATTACCACCTGCTAAATAGTGACTTTCAAGTTGATTGATCGTAACAGGTAACCCAGCTTTATGTGCTTTAATTAACGGATTCACGATTCGCGATGGAATTACTCGACGTAAACGCATCCCGATTAATGTGAAAATACTAACACGGACACCTGCAGCAAGCGCAGAAATCCACAGCGCCACTGGTACAAAGGTAAAGAATACCGCTAGAACAATGAATAATAAGACTAGCCCAACAATTGGACCTATTAAAGCTAAATCAAACCCCATTTGCTATTCCTCCATCTCTATTTCTGTTTGTCTCACAACAATTCGTGAGCCCTCTACTTTAATAATTTCTACATGTTTCTCTGCATCAACATAGCCACCTTCTGATACTACGTCAATGCGTTCACTGCCAAATAGCATCGTACCTGCCGGACGGAGTGGCGTAAGCGTTTTACCCACTTTTCCAAGCAACTCTGTGCGATTTACGTTAGAGACATAGCCTTCTTCCGTCGTTGTCGCATCCAGCAAGATCAGTTTGTTTAAAACATGCAATTTTTTACCGAAAAATTTCATCAGGATCACCATTCCTATTATCGCTACAATTAGCGCAATGAAAATCGCTATAATCATTTGCATCATGTTTGCACCTGCCAGTATTAGACTTAGTAATATTAGCAAACCACCTAAAATACCAACGATACCTCCGGGGACAAAAAATTCCGCCATGACGAGCGCTAAGCCTACTATGAATAAAAGTAATGTTTCATACCCCGCAAAGCCCGCCACCATATGACCGAAGAAAAATAATCCCAAAGCTGACAATCCCACTATACCCGGAACACCAAACCTAGGAGAAAATAGCTCCATTACAAGGCCTAAGCTCGCAATCGACAATAAAATCGGAACTATAATCGGATTCGTAATAAAACGAGCAATTTTTTCAGAAAAAGTAGGCTCAATTGAAACGATATCACTATCCATTAAATGCGTTTTTTCTAAAAGGTCCTGGAAATTTGAAACCGTTCCCTCAGAATAACCAACTTGTTTTGCCTCCGAAGCAGATAAAGTTAATAAATTCCCTACTCCTGCTCGAAATTTTGATAAATCCACAGATGCTGCTTTCCCTGCAGAATCGGTTATTGCAGCCGCCCCAATTGTTCCATTTGGCACCATATAGATTTCATCCGCATGTAAGGCTAAAAAAGCACCTGCAGAATGCGCGTCTTTGTTAATATACGCAATCGTACGTATATCCGTTGCATCCATAAGCCTAGCAATATCACCCGCTGCATTCACGAAACCGCCAGGCGTATGAATGTCTAAAATAATCGCCTCTGCATCGTTTTCCTCCGCCTCTTTAAAAGTTCGTTCTAAAAATGCGTGCAGTCCTCGTTCTACTTCATCATGAATAGGTATGTGGTAGACCTTGCTACTTGCAAAAGCAGTTGTTAATGGAAACGCTAACAAAAATGTCATCCAAATAACTAATAAATAGCTGAGGATTCTCCGCCTCCGCATCTTTTTCCCTCCCTTCTAACATGCTTCTCTCTTGTATATACGACTGACTTTGCAAAAAGTTTCAAAAATCCTAATAATTTTATTATACCGTGAATTTTTAATCTGTGGGTCTTTTAATAACCTTATATTAACATAAAAGCCGAATGAATCTTAATGATCACATTCGGCTTCTTCAATATGTACGTAAATTGAGCACAAAGTAAAATACCCGAAATTAATCGCAATGCGATTAACTTCAGGTATATTTTTGTCTGCTCAGTGAATCATACAATTGCGTGTTATGAACGTAGGGATTTTTAATGGGAAATTAAATTACCACTTACGTTTACGTGCAGCTTCTGATTTCTTTTTACGTTTAACGCTAGGTTTTTCGTAGAACTCGCGCTTTCTAACTTCTTGAATTGTACCACTTTTTGATACAGTACGTTTGAAGCGGCGAAGAGCATCTTCAAGCGATTCGTTTTTGCGAACGACAGTTTTTGACATCTCTCTTTCCCTCCCTCCGAACACACGTCAATACACAAATAGGCAAATAACCATCTGTTGTGTACTAAAGAATTATATCGTATTGTCTAATAATGGTCAATAGAAAGTGCACGAAATAATATCGAGAATTTTTGGTTTTTTTTCTTTAGGAATTTTCGACTTACATTTTGACCACAATAAACATAAATATTGTTACCTAAAAATTAAGGGTTTACAAAAAATAGAAAAAGGGCGTAGAATTATCACATTCAATTATATATCAGCCAAATCTCAATAATTTTCGAGAACGGAGGACCCAGTATTTTGGGGTTAATTCTGCATTTGCAGAAGGAATGAGAAACTCTTTCGCCATTCTACCCGTCAGCTAACTTCGTCGGCTAAAAGCGAAGGAGGTCATGTTTAGACCACCATTAACTAGTATGTGTTTTATGCCTAAATCATCTGGAAGCATACTAAAAATAGTTGGTCTTTTTATTATGTTTTTTTAAAATCTTTATCCAAACATTGAGGAGAATAAGATGAAAACAATTAAAAAGAAATTAAATCCTCCTAAAATACTTGTGCTGGGTTTTGCAACTATTATCCTAATTGGAACATTTTTGTTAACTCTTCCTATTGCAACGGAGAATGGTCAGGGACTTTCATTTTTAGACGCCTTATTTACCGCTACTTCTGCAACGTGCGTAACAGGACTGGTTGTTGTAGATACTGGCGATACATTTTCTACATTTGGAGAATTAGTTATTTTATTTCTTATCCAAATTGGTGGATTAGGTTTTATGACGTTTGCAACATTAGTATTTTTACTATTAGGAAAAAAAATTTCCTTAAAAGAAAGACTTTTATTAAAAGAAGCCTTCAACAATATTACAATGGCTGGTCTTGTTAGACTGGTTAGAAGAATACTACTATTTACTGCAGTAATTGAATTTATAGGTGGTTTAATTTTATCTATCCGTTTTTCGTTCGATATGCCTGTAGGTAAAGCTATATATTTTGGCTTCTTTCATTCCATCTCGAATTTTAATAACGCTGGATTTGATTTAATGGGAGGCTTTAATGGGTTGACCGAATATGTAGACGACCCATTTATCGTTTTAACTATTTGCGCTCTTATTACAATCGGTGGCTTAGGGTTTATCGTCATAAATGAACTCTATGAATATCGGGAAACAAAACGCCTTTCTGTGCATTCAAAAATCGTATTAACTACAACGCTTATTTTAACAGTTGGATCGACGATTTTAATTTTCTTATTTGAATATGGAAATAGTAAAACCCTTGGACCTTTGTCTGAATGGGGCAAAGTTCTTGGTTCATTATACCAAGCTGTTACTCCAAGGACTGCAGGCTCTAATACCCTTCCTATAGCAGACTTAACACAATCTACATTATTTTTAATCATCCTGCTGATGTTCATTGGAGCAGGTTCTGGTTCCACTGCTGGGGGAATAAAAATAACAACCTTCGCACTTTTGGTTGCTACGATGTGGTCACAAATTAGAGGAAAAGAAGATGTTGTCCTCTTTAGACGTAGAATAGTTAACGAAACAATTTTAAAAGCTTTAACAGTGACAATGTGTGGAATGATGATTGTTATACTCGTCACGTTTGTCTTAAGTATTACCGAGCAAGGACATAACTTTATGATGTATTTATTTGAGGCCACCTCTGCTTTTGGTACAGTTGGACTATCGATGGGATTAACTCCAGAGCTATCACCTGGTGGTCGTCTAGTCATCATACTTACAATGTTTGCAGGTAGATTAGGTCCATTAACAATTGCTTTTGCCATAGCAAAACGACGGAAATCTGAAGCATTCCGTCATCCTAAAGGTAATATTATGATTGGGTAATCACGATAAAGGAGAGTAGAGTGCAATGACTATCAAACAATATGCTGTAATTGGCCTAGGTAGATTTGGAACAAGTATAGCTCGCAAATTACATGAGGCTGGGCAGGAAGTGTTAGGAATCGACATTAATGAGGAAAGAGTCGAAGATGCCGAACTATATGTTACACATGCAGTAGTCGCTGATTCGACAGAAGAAAAAGCTCTTACCGCTTTAGGAATAGGCAATTTCGATTATGTCATCGTGGCAATAGGCAATGATATGCAGTCGAGCATTTTAACCGTATCATTATTAAAAGAACTCGGAATCAAAAAAGTGATTGCAAAGGCTCTTGGAAAAAGACACGGGCAAGTTTTAGATAAAGTAGGAGCAGACTGGATTATCTATCCTGAACGAGATATGGGAGAGCGAGTTGCCAATCAGCTTCTCTCACCCAATATGCTAAACTATATTGAATTATCAAAAGAATACAGTATAGAAGAAATTATGATTCCTTCAAAGATGGCTGGACAAAATCTTCGAGATTTAGATCTTCGTGCGAAGTATAATGTAAGTGTCATTGCGATTGTTCGAGAAGGGGACATTATCATTTCTCCCTCCCCTGAGCAGATTATTGAAAAGGAAGATTTATTAGTAATGATTGGTCATCGGAAGGATCTTGCTTTATTTGCCAATATTGAATAATAATCAAATAGGCTGTGTCAAAAGGAGTTTTCTTTTGAACCAGCCTATTCACCTCTTTTAAAAGACCTTCTTGCTATCCCTATCATCTTTTAAAATCTCTACAGCCTCTCTGAAACGTAGAGAATGGACGATTTCTCGTTCACGTAAAAATTTCAAGCTATCATTCAAATCAGTGTCATCTGATAAATCAATAATCCACTGATATGTCGCACGTGCTTTTTCTTCTGCTGCAATATCCTCATACAGATCAGCAATCGGATCCCCTTTAGCCTGAATATATGTTGCCGTAAACGGTGATCCAGCCGCATTCTGATAAAATAATGCCCTGTCATGATTGGCATAGTGCTCTCCAAGACCAGCTTCTTTTAACATCTCTGGAGTTGCATCCTTCGTGAGTTTATAAACCATCGTGGCAATCATTTCTAAGTGGGAAAATTCCTCTGTCGCTATATCAGTTAACAATCCCACCACTTTATCAGGGATCGTATAGCGTTGATTCATATAGCGAAGTGCTGCGGCTAATTCTCCATCTGCCCCTCCATACTGCTCAATTAAATACTTAGCTAGCGTAGGGTTACATGTACTCACCCTGACAGGATACTGGAGCTTCTTTTCGTAATACCACAAAAAAATTCCTCCTAGTTACTTATAATCAATGATGCCTCCGCATAATTGTGTCCGGAATCGGCTTTGTGCTTGCACAAAGAACTCCTTCCCGTTTCCGTGACATCCGCCGAGGTTTCACTTACGTTACTAAAAACATCTATAGCTTTCGATACAAAACATTTGTAGCTGACGTTACACTTTCGCTACCAAAACATTTGTAGCTGACGTTACACTTTCGCTACCAAAACATTTGTAGCTGACGTTGCACTTTCGCTACCAAAACAATTGTAGCTGACGTTGCACTTTCGCTACCAAAACATTTGTAGCTGACGTTGCACTTTCGCTACCAAAACATTTGTAGCTGACGTTGCACTTTCGCTACCAAAACATTTGTAGCTGACGTTGCACTTTCGCTACCAAAACATTTGTAGCTGACGTTGCACTTTCGCTACCAAAACATTTGTAGCTGACGTTGCACTTTCGCTACCAAAACAATTGCTGAAAGAAGTTAGACTTGCCATGGCCAAGGTGTATCAATCCAATTAAAAGGATAATTTGAATAACTTCTCCCAAAATTCATAAGTGGACCAAATTTTTGCTCAAAATCAACCTTAAGTTGCATACTTTTCTCAGTATTTTCATTAAATTGCTGAATGGCAGCATAATCGTGAGGGTGAGTATCTAAGTAAAGATTTAATTCTACTATTACAAAATCTATTGCTTGTATTTCTTCCAATAACGTATAAAATTCAGGCGGCATCTCCTTACTCATGCTTCATCCCTCCTTTTTGGGGATTTGGATAGGGGCTAAATAATTGGGGCCAAAGCGTTCCAGATTTAAGTGCTTCTCTTGGGGTTGGATATTGTGGTAATCCAGGCGGTTGAAAATTTATATACAATTGTGGTGGTGTAGAAAAACTTTTAACCCTGATAGGCGGACATGGATCGAATGGGCTAATATAAGGCTTCCAATACTTATATTGCGTAAACATAGCATCCTCCCTTCTACAATAAATTACATCAGTGGAGTATATGAGATAGATTAAATTTTTATTCAGTTTCGTGTGAGGCTTATGGTACGTTCATCTAACAGATTGTTCAATTAGAGAAAATGTCTGTTGAACTTGTTTTCGAACGAACTCGAAAACTTCCGTCACGTATAGTGTAGTTACTGGAGATACAGGCCGGCTATAATTGCCGATTTTTTAGTTTTAGTGGTGGAACTTGTCCCGTTAGCGGCGTTGTTTTCACTTTTAGCGGCGGAACTCGATCCTTTACCGGCGTTGTTTTCGATTTTAGCGGCGGAACTTGTACCTTTACCAGCGTTGTTTTCACTTTTACCGGCGGAACTCGTCACTTTACCGGCGTTGTTTTCGATTTTAGCGGCGGAACTTGTCCCGTTAGCGGCGTTGTTTTCACTTTTAGCGGCGGAACTCGTACCTTTACCGGCGTTGTTTTCACTTTTACCGGCGGAACTCATCACTTTACTGGCGTTGTTTTCACTTTTACCGGCGGAACTTGTACCTTTACCGGCGTTGTTTTCACTTTTACCGGCGGAACTCATCACTTTACCGGCGTTGTTTTCACTTTTACCGGCGGAATTCGTCACTTTACCGGCGTTATTTTCACTTTTAGCGGCGAAACTCGTCACTTTACCGGCGTTGTTTTCACTTTTACCGGCGGAACTCGTACCTTTACCGGCGATTCGTAATTTCATTAGATTTGCCTTTAACTGTAATGTTGAAATATTCCACCCCTCATTCTTAAGAGTGAAAATTATAGTAGAACACTCAAGGCGCATGAAAAAAATCAAATTCTAAATGAAAAACGGGGCTAGTTCATAACGAACAGCCCCGTAACACTTACAATATAAGGATTTTTAAATAACATTAATAATTAGAATCTGCAATTAATCCATTCATAATAGCTACACCAGAGCTTGCTCCAATACGAGTTGCTCCAGCTTCAATCATCTTTTTCATATCCTCTAAGCTTCGCACACCACCAGAAGCTTTTACACCTAAATCAGGTCCAACTGTTTTACGCATTAAAGCAATATCTTCTGCTGTTGCGCCACCTGTAGAGAAGCCAGTTGATGTTTTCACATAATCAGTACCTGCTGCCACTGCTAGTTCACATGCTTTTACTTTTTCTTCATCTGTTAATAAGCATGTTTCAATAATAACTTTTACAAGCGCGCTATCTTTTGCCGCTTCAACAACTGCAGCAATATCCGCTTGTACAAGGTCATAGTTTTTATCTTTTAATGCGCCGATATTAATAACCATATCTACCTCTTTAGCACCGTTAGCAATTGCATCTTTTGCCTCAAATGCCTTAACTGTTGGAGTATTAGCACCAAGAGGGAAGCCAATTACAGTACAAACTAAAACATCTGAGCCTTGTAAAAGCTCGCTGCTATATTTTACCCAAGTCGGATTTACACAAACAGAAGCAAAGCTAAATTGTTTTGCCTCTGCACAAAGTTTTTCAATTTGCTCTTTTGTTGCTTCAGCCTTTAATAAAGTATGATCAATCATACGCGCGAAATTTTGTTCCATCAATTAGACTCTCCTTCTATCAACAAGTTGTACGTACCTCTCTGGAATCATAACATTTTTTAACGTTTCCGTCTAATTTTGAATGAAATTAGATGAATTCAAATTATTTTAGAAACAACGCCATTATCCTTAGGTAAAATCGCCTCTAAAGTCGGACTGCTGAAAGAAGTCAATGCAACTACAATGTTTTGATTAAAATACTAGCAATAACGACTGATCCAACTGTTACAGTTGTAAATCCACCTATTAACATTGGCGTCAATATTTCATTTAATATTTTTTCTTCTTCCTCTTTATTTCTACCTACACTTCGACTAATTTCCTCACAAACAAGATAATCACCCGGGAACCCTACAGTTGCTGTTAGTGCTACTGGAAGACCTTTTAAAGGATCCCATTTAAATAATTTTGAGCCAAAAAATCCTCCAATTGAAATACCGATAATTCCAAAAATCATAATTAGAAAAGTTTCAGGGAGACGACTAATAAACATACTGAACGTAATGTCATTCATTGTGGCAATAATCAAAAATACAAGTCCAGCCATCCCTACTGTAAAAGCATTAGCCCGCTCCATTGCACGGTCTGGATACAAACCAATTAATCTCCCACCAACACCAATCGCCAAAGCCCACAAACTATATGGTATGCCGGTTAAACGATCTAGAGCAATAGCAATAGCACCACCGATAAAAAGTAAGAAAAGTAGAATCAGATTCGTTTGATATTTCTCCGGAATCCAAGTGCTACTTCTTACCTCTACTTTTTCCTCATCGATAACATCTTCTTCTCTCACATCCAATGTAGAAGCTACATACGTTTCGCAATCTATTGTATTCCGAAACTTTAATGCATATCGACGTAACAAATTTGCAGAGAGTGGCATACCAAATAATGATTGTAATGAAAGTATTAAAGCTGGAATTGTCATAAGACTTTCCAAGCCCATTTCTTTTAGCCCTTCCGAAGTCACAAGAAAAGCAATTATTCCACCTGTTAATGGTCCTGTCCCCGCAACAGCGGTTTCATAGTCAAAGATCATTGGAATGAAAAGAAGGATTAGACCTGCACCAACAATAATGCCCATTAAAGAAATGACTACTGCCTTCCATTGACTACGAATAGTATTAATAGGAATTAGCGTCCCCATATGAATAATGATCGGAGCTGTTCCCAATACAGCGCCAATTTCAATAAATTTAGAATCACCGATAAGACTCTTCGGTAAAATTCCCGTCCAAATTAACATAAGATAACCAATAATAGCGACTAAAAACATAGAAACTCTGGCTCTTGTCAAAATAGAAATAATTTCCCCCAATGCGATTAGCGAGAAGATAATCATAGTTGCAATGACAGGTTCA
Organism: Lysinibacillus sp. G4S2; assembly: GCF_030348505.1. Classification (NCBI taxonomy): domain Bacteria; kingdom Bacillati; phylum Bacillota; class Bacilli; order Caryophanales; family Bacillaceae; genus Lysinibacillus; species Lysinibacillus sp. G4S2. The sequence continues at coordinate 3,654,192 of NZ_JAUCFJ010000002.1, forward strand.
TGTATCATTCGTTCATCCCCCTTTATTATCTATTTTTCAATGGAAATAGATTGATTTTTCATGTATCTTTTTTGAACCCTCTATCCCTAATAATTTAAAAGATGATTGAATAAACAGTTCCACACCAATCTCTAATGCATCTTCATCAAAGGTAAAGCGTGGATGATGGTGCGGATGAATAATCCCCTTAGTTTGATTTCCAGCACCAACAAAGATGAAGCAACTTGGTCGTTCATCTGAAAATGCCGAAAAATCTTCACCGCTCATCAATGCGGGTAATCTTAGTAAATGATCCTTTCCCCATACCTCACCTATCGTTTCTTCTACCAACTCTCTTACCCTATCGTTATTGATTACCGAACTATAGCCAAAATGATAATCTACCTCAAATGATGCATTATGCGCTTCTGTAACTCCCTTAACGACTTTTTTAATTAAACTTGGAACTTGTTGACGGATGTCGGGTTTAAGGCTTCTCACCGATCCGCCTATAATAGCAGTGTCAGGAATGACATTGTAAGCACTTCCGCTATGAAACTTCGTGATAGATACGACTAATTTTTCAAGTGGATTAAGATTTCTTGAGACAATATGCTGAAGATTGTTGATTACTTGTGCGCCAACTGCAATTGGATCTACCGTTAAATGAGGTTCGGAAGAATGACCTCCTCTTCCTTTAATTTTTAAATCAAACGTATCGCTACCTGATGTAGCTGGCCCATCGCAAATCCCAATTTTACCAATCTCAACTGTGGACGCAAGATGAATTCCGATTACTTCATCCACACCCTCTAACACACCTGCTTTAACCATTTCTTGTGCACCACCTGGGAATAACTCTTCAGCATGTTGAAATAAAAAGCGTATCTCCCCCTCAATTAGATTCTTTAACTTTGTAAGAATCTTTGCTGCACCAAGTAGCATCGCTGTATGCCCGTCATGTCCACAAGCATGCATCACGCCTTGATGCGTAGATACAAAGTCAAATTCATTTTCTTCATTAATTGGAAGCGCATCCATATCTGCCCGTAGCGCGACGACTTTACCTGGTTTTGGACCAATTAAGCGGGCCATTACACTTGTTTTAGTTGGTCGTGAAATTTCCAAATCTCCAAAAGTCCGTAATGTTTCATAAACAAATTGTGCTGTTTTATCTTCTTGAAAAGATAACTCAGGATATTTATGTAAATACCTTCGCCATTCAATAACCTCATCCTTAGTAATTCCAACTAATTCTTGAATCATCGACATTAAAGACATACATCTCAGCCCCTTTTCAATTTTCCTTTTAAGGATTATTTAAGGAAAAAAATCCTTAAATGAAGTATAAAAGTTTAGATGTTTAATTTCAAGACTTTTCTGAAAATATAAAATGTAAAATTTTAGTGAAACTAAATTAATGAACAAAAAAAGCACCCAAAGAGGTGCTTATAGCAATCGATATATTTTAGTTGGTCTTCCACGAGCAGCATACGTCTCTTGACCAATGCATTGTGCCAAATCAACTTTGCACATATCTGTAACAATACGTCTAACGTTACGCTCTGTCATCTCAAGGTGTGTCGCTAAGTCCTTTGTTGTAAAATCCGACCACCCCATCTTTTGTATAAGTGATACTATTTTTTTATATGTTTTCACACTGATGTTACCTTGTTTTAACTTTTCAATAAGAAGTTCATTTTGTGTACGGCTTGAATAATGTAGTTCCCCTTTTTTTCCTGGAGATTCTACGATTAGTCCATCTTCTTGAACAATGACAATTTCACGCTTCTTCATTGCTTTTGAATGTTGAATCGCACGAAAAGCGTTAATTTCTGCCGAATAAGCCGTTTCTCCAAATCCAATACCAACCGCAACAGTAGTATCTGCTTCAAACGCTAATCTTTGAACTGTATCTTCAAGTGTTTCGATTTCCCGCTCAATAGCACCACGGGAACTAAAAATCATATATCTCCCGTTTCCCTTATCAGAAAAAGAGCCATTTATTTTCTCACCCAGTTGAATTAACATTTCTTTTAGTCGAAGTTCTAAATACTGTAGATTATAGGGTGTTTTCATTTCCTCCGCTACTTTGTTAAAATATTCAACTTCAATAATTTCAACTCCTATTTGAGTATCTTTAAAATAGGAGGTCTTTACTTTTTCTGACAGCGCCCGAAGTGATTGTTGTATTTCCATCGTACTCATTGACATTTTGTATGCTGGAATTCCCTGTTCTCTTAGTGCTTTACACACAGATGGAAAACAAGTTAGCACACCTTCTGTCTTTCCCTCACCCCACAGGTTTAAATGAAAATTTAACAATTCATTTGTATCTACATTTAAATCAAACATTTTCGTATACATCTTCGGGATATTCACCGTTAACTTTGACATAGCTTCTTTACTAATATTATTCGAAGTCATCGTGTCAATACTTAGCTTCTCAATAATTTGACCCTGTTCATAAATCATCTCTAAGATAGCTTTATAAAGACCTGATTCTGTAGCAGGAACATGCACCATTATTTTATCTGTACCTAATTTTCTTTGGGCAATTTCATATGGAATGGGCCCAGAAAAAAACCAAGCGTGCACATGACATTCATGTTCCACTATAATTTTCTCAATTTCATTAATTTCTTCATAAGGAAGGGATATAAATTCTAACTCATGTTTATATTCATCTGTTAAGTCCACTATTTGATCGATAGAAGTTTTTAGTCCAACTAATCCAATTTTATACATGCTATTTACCAACTTTCTTTATCAGTTGACATAAGTTCAGGCATTATACCTCAGCATAATTTCGTCAAGAGGCTTTAGCTTCTTTTAACGGGTTTTAGACACCTGCTGAAAGAAGTTAAATAAACATTTATAGTAATCTAATTACTTATAAACTATTTTAGCATGATATTTGTAGGAAAAATACGTGATAACTTTAAATCAATTATGCCTCGGCATAATTGCATCAGGAATCGATTTTGTGTTTGCACATTCGTCTCCGCTTCTGCGAGTATTCTCTTCACTTCCGCGGGTATTTAGACAGAAAGAGATTAAAACATAGCAAAACACCGTTCAAAGTTTGAACGGTGTTTCTATTCATAGGTACTCTTTTGTTATTTTACAGTTTCTAATACACGCACAAATTGCCCTTTAGAATGAGGATATCCAGCTTGGGTAATTTTCACCTTCACAAGCTGACCGATTAGGCTTTCAGGACCTTCAAATACTACTTTTAAGTAATTATCAGTATAACCTGTTAAAAGCCCTGCCTCACCGCTTTCATCATGCACGAATTCTTCAGGTATTACCTCTAGCACTTGATCTTCAAAGCGAGAAGAATATTCCTTCGCTAATTGATCATTTAAAGCGATTAATCGGTGAACACGTTCGTTTTTAATATTTTCGTCAATTTGGTCCTCCATGCGCGCAGCTGGTGTACCTGTACGTGGAGAGAACGGGAATACGTGTAATTCAGAAAACTTATGGTCACGAATAAAGTTATATGTTTCCATGAACTCTTCCTCAGTTTCACCTGGGAAACCTACGATTACATCAGAAGTGACAGCCAAGTCTGGTAAAGCTTCATGTAGTTTAGTTAAACGTTCACCGAAGAACTCCATTGTATACTTACGTCGCATACGTTTTAAAACTGTATCAGAGCCAGATTGGATTGGAATGTGTAAGTGGTTAACAACGATATTTGATTCACGTAAAACTTCAATCACTTCATCTGTTAATTGACTTGCCTCAATCGAAGAAATACGAAGGCGTTTTAAACCTTTCACATTTGCCTCTAAATCACGTAGTAGCTGGGCTAAATTGTAATCTTTTAAGTCTTGTCCATAGCCACCTGTGTGAATACCAGTTAGAACAATTTCAAGATACCCCGCATCCACTAGTTGTTGTGCTTGGCTCAAAACTTCCTTAGGATCTCGAGAGCGCATTAACCCACGTGCCCATGGAATAATACAAAACGTACAGAAGTTATTACAGCCTTCTTGTATTTTTAAAGATGCGCGTGTACGGTCTGTAAATGCAGGCACGTCTAATTCCTCATACACACGATTTTTCATAATATTGCGTACAGCATTAATTGGTTGGCGTTCAGTAAGATATTGGTCTATGTAGCCAAGTAATTTTGTACGATCCTGTGTTCCTACAACAATGTCAACACCAGGAATCGCCATAATTTCTGCTGGAGAGGTTTGAGCGTAACATCCTGTAACACAAATAACAGCGTCTGGGTTTTGACGAATAGCTCGACGGATAACTTGACGTGATTTTTTATCCCCTGTATTTGTTACTGTACATGTATTAATGACATAAACGTCTGCTTGACGATCAAACTCCGTACGTTCATAGCCTTCTTCTTTAAATAACTGCCAAATCGCTTCTGTTTCATAATGATTTACTTTACAACCTAGAGTATGGAAACTCACGATTTTTGGTCGCTCGTTACTCATAATATATATCATCCTTTCAAGAGTACACTACAATAAATTAAATTATCAACGTGTCTTATAATAGCACAAATAAATATAATGAGCCTAGCTTTTTGGCTAGTCTTATTAAAAAACAGGCACCACAAATTAAGTATCTACCAATGGGAGGCATTTTATTTGGAGCAAAATTGATCATTTTGTCCTTGCAGCTCCATAAAAACGAGACTTCTTCTACTGCCCTACTAATACTCTAAATTACATCCTCTGAATGTAGAATCAATATTTAAGACATATCTAAATAAATAAACCGTTTTTTATTGTGCGTTCAGTAAATTTGTTCAAAATATTTTTGTAAACTGTTAAATACAATTCTACAATCCACAAGATCCCCCCAATTACATCGGTATTAGAAATCTCATCAAAAAATCCCATTGGTTATTAAATTGCAAAAGGCAGTTAAATATTAGATTCAACTGCCTACTCAAATATTGAATTTTTATTAATGCCCATTAAATATTACATGGTTATTTTTTTGATTACATTTTTTGGCAGTAAACTACCTTTTTTTCTTGTTCTACTCCTCTAAAAACTAGAGCTATTAAGGACTCACAGGAGGAGTAAGCCCTAAAAGATTAGGAGTTATTACATTAGTGCCTGCTCCAAGGCGGATTTGTTGAACTTGCAGTACTTTTACAGTAAGCTCTAGTACGATTTTTTCACGTAATGTGCTGAAAGTACTTTCTGGTGCTGCCATAATTGGTGAAAAATCAAGTTCAAAGAAGTTTGCAGCTACTAATTCGCCAAATGGTTGTTCATTGTATTTAACGAGATTTTGGAAGAAAGCCTTATCCAATCGAGCATCCATTTGCGTTTTTTCATTAAGGAAGTTCGCTTCGGCAAACTCAGAAATTCCTAAGATTGGAGTAGTACCTCCTGGTGTTTGTGGGAAAGCAAGGTCTGTAAAACCTGAAAACTGAACATCAGCAATTCTATCTCGAAGTGCCCCATTACATGCTGATGAAGCATATTCTATATTTTTGCGAATATGTCCCGCTACAAATAATTTAGCTCTTGTTACCCTGAAAAAGTCAGTGCCATCAATACGTAAAAAGCTAACAGGTACTAGTTTAACTTGATTTAGGAATACATTTTTTTTCACTCTTTTGATTTCAGTTGCTGCAGGGGTAAGGGTAATATCTGACTCCACAACTATTTGAAGTGTTGGTTCCGCTAGTACAACTGGAACTTTAATAGTTGGAGTTGTAAGCGGTGTAGCGACTACTGGAGTAGTAGCATTAGTTAATGGTAATTGTTCAGTTGATGCTACTGGGCAAGGCTCGCAATGATTAACAGGACTATCTAATTTACTTTCCAATTGTTCACTCACAAAAAAACCTCTTTTCATTGTTTTTATGAGACATCTCTCATATCGCTAGAATATGTAGCGATTTAATCTAAACATGGACATATACACTAGTTTTTTTAAAAAGAGTTTTTTGAGCAGAGAGATAAGCTTCAAGTATCCTCTAGATCCTTGGCACTCGAATATTCTGTACTTGTAGCATTTGAATGATTAATTCTAATACTATGTTTTGACACATTTGATTTACATGAATAAATGACTCATTCTGTGCAGGTGCATTCTGAGTGTGAGATGCAGTATATTCAATCCCCTGATGAATATAACCTTCAATATATAAATTTCCCTTCAATGCTGAACATGTCCCATTACCTAATGATTGTGAAAACTGATTAGGAACGAATCTACAATTGGTTAATACTACCTCATTCGAGATATCTTTAACTCCCACAATTCCTTTTTCGAATACTATATTCTCTTCAAGGCATATTTCTATTTTATATTCCCCTACTACAACTGGAACTCTAATGTGCATAAAGTCATCTGAACTGTAAGAGTGATTATTTGTTTCTCCTTGTTTAAGTGATTGTGTGTTATGTAAGGGCATTCCAACTGATTTAGATGGATAACTCTTCTGATTATGTTTATCATAAGTATCAGTTTTCATTAAAAATATAATTTCATTAATTTTTGAGTGAACCAACCGACAATCAGGCTGTTCAGGATAATCCATTGTAGTACTAAATAGTTTGGTTTCAAATTGAGGAGAAAGATGATTGTCTAGATCAAGAAAATCAAATGTATTTTTAGCAATCTCACCACAGATAGGAGCATGAAGAAAATCATCAATTTCCACGTGAGTAGAAATTAGAATTTTTTTTGTTATAGAACATACTTTTCCTTGCACTGACCCAGTAGATGCACTATCATGACCCGCAGGATTGTTTTTCTCCAACTCTTCTG